>NZ_VPEG01000017.1:0-85905 GCF_013417275.1 Acinetobacter sp. YH16038
TGTGCTGGCGACCATAGCAAGAGTGAACCACCTGATCCCTTCCCGAACTCAGAAGTGAAACCTCTTAGCGCTGATGGTAGTGTGGGGTCTCCCATGTGAGAGTAAGTCATCGCCAGCTCATTATTCCTAAAGCCCTCTGCTCACGCAGGGGGCTTTTTTTATGCGTGGGGTTTCATGCTTACAACTTTTTCTATTGATATTTTCTGATCTAAAAAATGAGTTAAAGAGTAACAAGGTGCAGCCAAAACTTCAGAGCTATTAGCTGCACCATATTGTTTGAAGTAATTAAATTTTATCTATCAATACTTCTTTAATATATTTAAGAATTGTCAATTACTTCCTGTTGATCAAGCTGACGACGAGCATGTTTAAATGCTGTTCTCAGCCCTTCTTCTAAAGTCGGATGATAGTAAGGCTTTGCCAAAATCTGATGAATATCTTGTTCTGCATCAATCATCCAGGCTAGTATGTGTGCTAGATGTTCGGCTTGAGGGCAGAATAATTCAGCACCTAATAATTTTCCTGACATTTTATTTATATATACTTCAGCCCCACCTTTATTTTCTGAAAGAATTAACGCGCGTCCCTGTCTTTCATAAGATACAAAGCCTCTAATATATTCCGTATTTTTCTCTTCTAGCTGTTTGAAACTTTGTCCAATAATCGCCATTTCTGGTTGGCTAAATACGATTGCCAAAGGAGTTAGGGCAGAAATAGGCTGAACATCTGGAAAATTTAAGCAGTTCTGGACCACTTCTTTACCATTATGGGCAGCTTCATGTTGAATTGGGACATCAGGGGCTGCATCGCCAACAATAAAAATAGGCAAGTTTTCTAATTGCTTGGTTTTTTTATTAATAGGTAGCTTTTTAACATCTTGGAATTCAGGATTAATTTTTTCCAAACCTAATCGATCTAAATTAGAACTACGTCCAGTAGCTGAGAGTACATAATCTACTTCAAGACTTTGTTTTTGATCATTCTCTATATAGTCAATTTTTACCTGATCAGTAAGGAGTTTGACTTGATTAGGTAAAGTTTTAAATTTGATATCCAGCTCGTTATTTAATTGCTCTCTAACCAAAGCTTGTAGAGTTGGACTGGTGAGTGCACCTATTTTCTGACTACGAGCAAACATAGTAGTACGTACCCCTAAACGTTGCATGGCTTGAGCCAATTCAATTGCAATAACGCCACTACCAATCACTGCTAAGGATTTAGGTAGCTGTGTAAGTTCAAAGATTTCATCAGATGTCAGGAGTTTATCGCCTAGTTCATCTTTTAAGGTAGCATCAAAATTTGGTCGAGAGCCTACTGCAATAATAAAACTTTTAGCTTGATAAGATTTTCCTTCTACTTGGACTGTTTGAGCATTGGTAAATTTTGCGTGCCCTGATACCTTATGAGTTGAATCCCATTGTTCTACTTCTTTTAAAGTGGCCCGAATATAATGATCACGAAGCTTATGCAGGCGATCCATAACGGTGGAGGTATTTATTACGGCATCATGCTGTAATCCGAGATTTTCTGCAGTTTTTATCTCATGCATACGGTTAGCAGAAGAAATCAGAAGCTTGCTCGGCATACAGCCTACACGAGCACATGTTGTATCCCATGAACCGGCATTAATAATTAAAATATTTTGGGTATATTTAATAGCTTCTTTATAAGCACTGATTCCTGCTGTGCCTGCGCCGATAATGATTAAGTCGTACATTTATTGCTCTTATCAAATTTATTTGATTGTTATAAGCTAGCATACAAAACATTTGGCTTACCTTTATTTACATAAAAGCTCAACTGTGGTTACATAACGCATAATTAAATAAAGATTGATAACAAACTCTGAAGATAGAGGGACTTGGGGATTTAAATGATTAGTAAACAATTAAGTATGAAGTTATCTGCTCTTACTTTTGCACTAATGTTGGCCGGCTGCGGCGGTGGTGGTAGTGACGGATATTATAATAGTGGATCAAATTCCGGTAATACTGGGGGAGGTTCAGATAATGGTATTGAAAATCCTGAAGTTTCTAAACTTAATATTAGTAATGTAGAAATCATTGATGAGAATGGCAAAATAACTACAGTAATTACAAGTGCTGGTGCTATTGCGCAAGTTAAAGTGACAGATGAAAATAAATCACCTTTAAGTGGTGTATTAGTTACTTTTTCAGGTGAAGGAATTGCATTTAGTACTAGCAATGCTTCTGTATTGACAGATATGAATGGTGTCGCTGTCATTGCAATTAAACCAGTTGATGATCAAATAACAGGTGCGTATAAAATTTCAGCTGCAGCTGAGATGAATGAAAATACTGCTCAATCCGCGGCAACAAACTTCACTATTGGTCAATTACAAACTAAGTTTGATAACGTTAAATTAGAAAGTACATCAATTGAAGCGGGTGGCTCAGTTAGATTAACTGCAAATACTGTTGATAAAAATACTGGTGTACTTTTAAACAATATTAAGGTTAACTTTGAAGCTGAATGTGGAACATTTAGCACGAATGAAATTTTTTCTAATCAAGGGATTGTTGAAACTATCTATACTGCTATTTCAAGCGGTGGTCAATTATGTACTGGTACTCAAAAATTAACACTTTTAGCAAACAATGGGGCTGTCACTACAACTCAAAATGTGAATATTAATGCGATTAAGGCAAACTCCATAGTTTATACTTCTGGAGAGTTAAAATTAGGCATTCTAAGTAGTGGATCAAGTTCATCTGGAAAAGTTGAATTTACAGTATATTCAAACAACATTCCTGCACGTAATCAGGATGTGAACGTTGAGCTAGTTTACGCACCAAATGATTTTTCATTTGTTTCTTTAAATAATAAAACAAGTAAAATAATTAAGTCTGATGATCAAGGGCGAGTTATTGTTGATGTATTCCCAGGAAGTATTCCTGGCCCTGTAGAAATTAAGGCGACTTTAGTAAGTGACTCACAGGTTACTGCATTATCTAAAGATGTTTCAGTAGCAACAGGCCGTGTAACACAAAATGGTTTTAGTCTTTCTGTAAGTAAAAATGCTTTACAGTGGAATGTAGATGGGGATAAAGCTACTATCACAGCTCGACTACGTGATCGTGTAGGAAATAAAGTACCAGATGGTACAGTCGTAAGTTTTAATACAGAGGGTGGTAGTATTACACCTAACTGTTCAACTGTAAATGGCGAATGTAGTGTGGAATTACAAACACAAGATCCACGTCCTGCTGACAATCGTGTAACAGTATTAGCGTATGTTGAAGGGGATAAATCTTATATCGATAAGAACTCAGATAATTTATATACAGCGGGTATTGATGAATTAACTAGTAATATTGGTGATTTTTTCCGTGATGATAATGAAAATAATATCTTTGAAAATGCGCTTGGTGAGTTTTTATATAAGAGAGGTGCCATCGGTAATACTTGTACACCAAGTAGTATCACACAGCCTAATATACAAGGTACTTGTAATCAGAATTTGCAAGCAGTAATACGTCAACAGTTGATATTTGCTTTCAGCTACGACACCCCTACTGTAGTAGATGAGAAAATTACAGATAGAGCTAAATTCAGTTTTAATGTTTTTGGTAATAATGCTCAATCAGTACCAATGCCAACAGGAACAGTAGTATCAGTGACTGCTGAAGATAATACTAAAGACAATGAAAAATCATGTACTGCAGAGTTATGGAGCGGAAATGCTACAGTGCCAAATGTATTTAATCTTTTAACTCCTAATAGCTTTAAAACAAGTTCTCAAGTTTATTATGAATATAAGCTTAAAGACTGTGATGAACGTGATAGTCTGATTTTAAGTATTACTGCACCAAATGGAAAAGTACGTAAAAAAGAATATATTCTTAATTAATAAAAAAACAGCGCTTCGGCGCTGTTTTTTTTGAGAACTTCTTTTTAAAAGTTAAACAGAAGTTCCCATACTGACACCCACAGTAGGCTTAAAATGCATTGAACTACAACCCATCAATGCAAGACTGCAACATATAACCAGTAAGAATTTATTCATAGGTCGAGCTCTGAAACTAAAAGGAGATGTTGACTAAAAGTACATTTCCCCCAAATACCTTAGTCATCCAGCAGGTCCATCTGTTTCGCCAGCTGATATAAATTATTAGAGCGATTTCCTGTACGGCAGAACATCAAGATCGGCTTTGGTAATTCGTTATAATGGTTAGCAAAGGTGCGCACATCAAGCTCGGTAATCTGGCCAGCAACTACTGGCTGGAAGACATAATCTAGACCTGCACTACGAGCAGCCTCCTCAATTTGTACGCTGGTTGGCTGTTCAGGGCCACCTTCCATATCCGGACGATTATTGATAATTGATTTAAAACCTTTTTCAACTACTTGAGAGATATGTTCAGGACCAATTTGGCCAGCAAAGCCTACATTTTCGCTCATGGTGTCACTCCATTATGTCATTTATCTTGATATGCTTTATGATAGCATTAAGCTGAAAACATGATGGCCTAGTTCTGAAAAATTTATAAACGATTACAACTATAAAATAACGCAATGGAGCGCGTATGTACGCCTATACAGTCGAACCACTGTATGTCAAAAACAGTCAGGAAGTGATTGCTGCGGATTTCTATCGTCCTCAACAGATTGACAAACCAGCTGTGATCCTGATGGCTCATGGCCTGGCTGCTTTACGTCATTTTAAACTGGTGCAATATGCCCAACGTTTTGCCAGTGCAGGTTATGCGGTGGTTCTGTTTGATTATCGCTATTGGGGAGGCAGTACCGGGCGTCCGCGTGAATTGGTGTCGATCGGTGCTCAGCTTGAAGACTGGCGTACCATGATCCAGCATTTGCAGGCACGTAAATCGATTGATGCCAAACGGATTGTGTTATGGGGAACGGCATTAAGTGGAGGGCATGTACTGACATTGGCCGCAGAACTAAAAAATATTCAGGCGGTAATGGTACAGGTACCCTTTGTTGATGGTGCAGAAAGTGCCAAACTTTATCCTTTGCAGCAATTGCCTAAAGCCCTGAAGATTTCTAGTCAGGATTATATGGGGGCAAAGGTAGGAATGGCGCCCAAGACCTTGCCGGTGGTTGATCGTCATGAACTCTGTTTTATGCCGACACAAGACAGTTATGAAGGATATCTATCCATTGTGAATCCAGATTATTACTGGAGTGGTCATATCCCAGCCCGGGTATTCTTTAAATTGATGCGATATCGTCCTATTCAGGAAGTCCGCAAAATCACTATTCCTGTCCTGTTTATCGCAGCACAACAAGACAGCCTGATTCCCATTGAAGCCAGTCGGGAAACCGCAACCAATATTGCACCATTTGTACAATATCATGAGTGGAATATGCGGCATTTTGATATTTATCATGGTGAATGGTTTGAAAAAGCAGTCTCGACCCAATTAGAATTCTTACATCAACATATTGGAGTGCGCTAGATGATCATTGTATGCCCGAATTGCCAGGCTAAAAATCGTGTGCCTGAAGAAAAATTAACGGCCGATCCAGCATGTGGTCAGTGTCATCAAGCTTTAGTTCCATTAGCGCCGATTGAGCTAAATGAACAGAACTTTAGTCAGTTTGTCACCCATAGTGATCTTCCCATCCTGATTGATCTATGGGCAGACTGGTGTGGTCCATGTAAAATGATGGCACCGCATTTTGCTGCTGTAGCAAAAGAAAATCCACAAGTGGTATTTGCTAAAATTGATACTGAAGCGAATCCGCGATTAAGTTCAGCATTTAATGTACGTAGTATTCCGACGCTGGTTTTGATGAATAAAACCAATGAAATTGCTAGAATAAGCGGTGCATTACGTTCAAGCGAACTACAAAAGTGGCTTGATCAGCAGTTAAATAATGCTCAATCCTAATTTAAAAAGCCTGGAGTTCAAGTGACAGATTCTCATATTAAACCAGAGGGAGTACTTTCCCTGCAGACGATTGCAATGCCTGCGGATACCAACTGGAGTGGAGATGTATTTGGTGGCTGGATTGTTTCACAAATGGACTTGGCGGGAGCAATTCATGCAGAGCGCTTTAGTAAAGGACGCTGTGCAACGATTTCGATTAACCAGATGACCTTCCTGGTTCCTGTGAAAGTCGGCGATGTCATTAGCTGCTATACCAAAATTCTAAAAGTCGGTAATACTTCAATCCAGATGCAAATCGAAGTATGGGACAGTCATGATAACTCACGTGCACCTGTACGCGTGACTGAAGGGGTATTTACCTTTGTCGCAGTGGATGTCAAAGGCAATAAACGTCCAATTCCGGATGAAGCAAAACAGAAATTTGCAGAATCTCAGCAGAACTCATAATTCATTAAATAAAAAATCCCAGATCAATAATCTGGGATTTTTTTGTCTGTATTGAAATTAGCCTGGCTTCAACTGGTTCTTGGCAATCCAAGCCCAGAGCATTTCACATTGAATCGGTGCTTCACCAGATTCATCGCTTACGATTACTTGTACCAGTGTTTCACCTTTTTCTGAACTTTGCATCAATTGCTGCTGTTCAGGAGTCAACGTAGCCACCGCAGTCATGGCACCTTTGGTTGGACGCTTAAAGTCCACTTTTAGGCTTTTAATCAGAACCACTGCGCTGTCAGGTACATTCATCGCAGTCACAAAACCGGTCGCTGTTTCTGCCAGCAGTGCCATGGCACAGGCATGAATCTGACCGATATGGTTCTGCATGACCTTATGATTGGCCATACTTACCACGACTTTGGAAGCACTGATTTCCTGATAGCGAATCTTGGCAGAGCCAACCATCGGAACTACTCGGCCAAAAGTCTTACTCAATAAAGCAGTACGCATACCTTGCGGTAATCTTGATGTCGCTTTGACCAGTTTGGTCAGTCGGTTGCTCTTTGCCATAATTCCATCTACAGACGTTGAAATATCTTAGTCTTTAAAGTTGTTAAACTGTAAAGGCAGACCGAATTGTTGTTCTTTCAGGAATGCCATCACTTGTTGCAAGGTATCGCGTTTTTTATCAGTCACACGAATCTTGTCACCCTGAATTGAAGATTGCACTTTAATACCACTTTCTTTAATGGCCTTATTAATTTTTTTCGCAGTATCAGAGTCAAGGCCATCTTTAAGCTTGATCACTTGAACTACATTTTTGCCTGAAGCGGTCATTTTTTGTGGATCTAGCGCCTGAATATCCACTTTACGCTTGAAGAAATGGTTTTCCAGCATGGTATACACTTGCTCACATTGGAAATCACTTTCTGTGCTAATTTTGATTTCCTTGTTTTTTTCATTTAGTTCAATAGAAACATCCTGTCCACGGAAATCGAAGCGGGTTGCAATCTCTTTTTGGGTATTTTGAACTGCATGATTTACTTCAAAAATTTCTAATTCAGAAACAATATCGAAAGAAGGCATAGTTTAGACCTTTACAAAGGGAAAGAATATCTGAGATGCTAGGGATGTTTTCTTCATTTGCCAAGTGTTGTTTACATCAAAGGAGTGCGCAATGATCCGTAAACAAGAAATTACAACATTTGAGTTCCCAGAAAATGCTGTAATCTGGGATGTACGAGATGCAAGTGCTTATGCTGAAGCACACGTGAAAGGGGCGGTCAATCAGCCCATTAACGATCTTTCAGCAGATAGCCTGACTCAGGTGTCAGCGGATCAACCGATTTACATTTTATGTGGTGGTGGGAGTAAAGCTCCACGTGCAGCTGAAAAGTTAGAGGGTTTTGACAGCACACGTGAATATGTCATTCTGATGGGTGGTACTCGTGCTGCTCGTGATGCAGGTATGCCACTGGAACAAGGTGCATAATTGACCTTGTGAAAAAAAGCGCCGTCAGGCGCTTTTTTGTTGTCTAGATTTCTTCAAAATCGTCCTTCTTTAAAGGAGGATTAACATTCTTTCTAAAAATCCCTCCCTTGCGGAACAGTATTCCTCACCCTTTATTAAAGGGAGGAGTTCTTTAATCTTGAGGCTTAAAATAAGGCTTCTTGGCTTTTACCTTCTTTTGAAAACGTGTCACGTCGAGTTTCTTTACCAAGTTCGAAGGTACTGGGCAAGCTTCTCCCAAAATTTGGGCAGCCAGAATTTCACTACACAATGGCGCAAACAGAAAGCCTTTAGAGCCGAGACCAGCAAAACTGTAAATCTCTTCATCTGCCTTCATTTTTCCGAGTAAAGGAAAATAATCTTGACTCTGTGCGCGTACTGCCGCTCGACCTTGCCAGGTTTCGGTAGATGGGAATAACTGTGCATATTCAGGAAAGACACTGTGGATAAGTTCATAATTATGCACATGATCTTCTATTAAGACTTCTGCATCATCCCGGCCTGGATAGAATGAAGCACCCAAAATCAGTTGTTCGGGATTGAGCTGCATACAGTAACCGCCGTAACTATAGGCTGTATCCTGATTCAATGGCTGATCTTGATTATTGACCCAGCTGACCTGTCCACGAATCGGTTTCAGGACTGGATAATGTTCAAAGAATTGCTGGGTATCACGTGCGGTACATACAACGATGTGATCAAACTTGCCTAAGGATTGCTGCTCTGCAAATAACTCAGGTTGTTCAGCAGCCTCAATATGACTAATTTTGGCTTGTTTATACTGAATAAGAGGATGCTGCAAAATTTCATCACGCAGTTGATGGGGTGAAACTGCGCCCGCTGCTAATAGTTTTAAAGCTGGAAATTCAGTTTGAATCTCTTGGTCTGCTGCACTTTGAGCAGCAAGAGTTTCTGCGGGATATTCATCTGCCAATCCTAAAAGCTGTTCAGGATTTTTTAAGGCAAGCTGGTTGACCTGAATTGAGCGAAAAGCTTTAAATTTCTGATAATGATTTAAGGCATGCTGCCAGGCCACCGTCATCAGATGTTCGGCACTTTGCTCAACTGGACACAGTTTAGGGTTAAGCAGGGCAAGGGGATTGCCGGAACCGCCTGAAAGAGGCGCTGACTGGTCGTAAATCGTGACTTGATGACCGCGTTGAGTGAATGCCCATGCCGTACTTAAACCTGCGATTCCAGCGCCAATCACAGCGATTTGACGAGGTCTGGTAAGACTCTCTAGATCTGGTTCAGTTTTTTTTTGAGTAATTTCCTGCTCTAAAGCCGTTTCACTGTCTTTATTTTCTTCAACAGGATTCCAGATCGCTTTCAGCATTTCACGTTTATGGCCAAATCCACGTGGACGGGAAATAGAGATGCCGTGCTGTTTTAAACCACGTTTTAAGACACCTGCAACGCTAAAAGAAGCAAAAGTCGTCCCAATCTCGGATAAACGCACGATATTATTTAAAACATTTTCTTCCCACATATCCGGATTACATGAAGGTGCGAAGCCATCCAGAAACCAGGCATTAACGGGTGCAGTTTTTTCAATGACAGGAAAGACATCATGTGCATCTCCCAGCCACAGGTCCAGACTGAAACGCTCTTCAGGAAAGCTGAGACGATGACAACCGGCAATCGGAATTGGATATTGGGAGATGAGTTGATCTGCTAGTGGTTTCAATTCTGGCCAGGCATTTAAGGCACGGACTAAATCTGCTCTAGAAAGCGGAAATTTTTCTACTGAAATGGCATGCAAATGACTCGGATTGTCCGGACGCACCTGTTGCCAGAGCTGCCATAACGCCAGAATATTTAAACCTGTACCAAAACCCGTTTCACCGACACAGAAATATGCAAAAGGTTTTAAATCGGCCAGGCGGGTACTAAGGTCATTACCATTTAAAAAGACATGCCGGGTTTCCAGCAATCCATTGTCTTTGGAAAAATACACATCACCAAATTGCTTGGACACAGGCACATCAATGCCATCCACCAATTGCCAATCCAGATCGGCAGTTTGAATTGCATGCGACAAAACGGGTACAACCTTAAAGATATTTGGACGGCTTATAGATTACCACTGACGGCGACGTTTGGTATAAACATAGCTCGCTATCAGAAAGCCAAGTAATACACCGACTGCCAAAGTTGCAGCGCCGTAGAGAAACATCTGGGCACTACGTTCACTTTGCAGGACCTGTACCTGAACCCCGAGATTGTCGTTCTTGAGCTGCAATTCCTGATTTTGTGACAGGGCTTCCAGATTGGCTTTTTCCAGTTGCTGTAGACGCGTTGCCTGATCTTTGACTAAAGCTTTGACTTTGGCATCTTGCTGGGCTTTCTGCTTGGCAATTTCTTCTGCGGTGAGCGGCTTTTTCTCAGTCGGCTGAACAGTCTGAGCAGTTGTTGCAACTGCTGGAATAATTCCAGCCTGCTGTGCAGAAGCGCCCTGAGCAGGTGCTTGTGTGGTAACAGCTTGGACAGGAGTAGCTGCTGGCTGTGTAGCCGGGGCAACTGGAGCAGAAACTTCAACAGCCCAGGCAGAAGGAATCATGAAACAAAAGCCAATGAAACTGGCGGTAACAGCGCGCATGAACCTTATCCTTTAGGAAATGCTTTATTAAATGGTTTCACATCAATATGCGCGTATACGCCTTCTTTCAGGAATGGCTCATCCTGTAACCATGCATCCAGTGCTTCACGACTGTCAAAATCAACGATGATGGTGCTGCCATAGAAACCGGCTTGAGGATTGGCTGGATCTTTAGGCATGGCACCTGCAACAATCAGACGGCCTTCAGCATCTAACTGTTCTAGACGTGCAAGATGTTGTGGACGAATCGCAAGGCGTTTTTCAACTGTACCTTCCCGGTCGGTACAGCTAACGACGAATAATGGCATGATGACTCTCTATCGTTTGTAGTTGGACTTATTCAGCTGTTCTAAAGTATTTGCGCAATACAATAAACTGAATAATGATAAAGGAAAACATCACGATCATGTCACCGAATGCAGTAAATTCGCCCCAATATTTTCCATCCATCCATAAATAGGCAAAGAATGTATGCAGAAATGACATGAGGGTAAACATACCCACCCAGGCATAGTTCAATTTAAGCCAGCCTTTGGCGCTCAAATTAAATACTGGGCCAAACAGACGCTGGATGAGTGGCTTCTTATCTTTGCTAAACCATGGCGATAACAGGAAGACACCTGCAAAGACCAGATTCAGTAATACAGCTTTAAGACGAATATAGAAATCGTCGCTGAGCATCAGGGTGATCCCACCGAAGATCACCGTCATAAACAGAACAATCCATTGCTGTTTGTCCAGGCGAAATTTCTGCATGACAAATAACGCACCATAGACCACCAGCATGGAAATGATCAGACCCGTAGTTGCAACGAGAATATTGTTATTGTCGACACCCCCCGCAGAACCGATCAATTGTAGAAGTTGATGGTCAGTGTCTTTTGGATCTACAGTTTTATATAAATAAAAGAAAATAATGAGTGGCACAAAGTCTAAAAGTGCTTTCATGTTAGAGTATCTAAATCTGATCAAATAAATGTCATAGTATAGAGATGCACGGCGTAGATTTACATACACATAGTAATATTTCTGATGGAACTTTGAGTCCTCAGCAATTGGTCGAAGCGGCTGCGGACAAACTTATCCATACTTTGGCCCTGACTGATCATGACACTATGGACGGTTTAGTGTTGGCTGAAGAAGCTGCCAAAAATCATGAGATTAAGATAATTTCTGGAGTCGAGATTTCTAGCCAGTGGTCACGTCCTGCGACCAAGAAAAATTATGGCGTACATATTGTGGCACTCAATGTTCAGAATCCTGAGCCGTTACAAAAAGCCCTCAATCAGCAGAAGATCATTCGTGCCGAACGCTCTAAACAGATCTGTGACCTTCTGGTTCCTTTAATTGGTCAGGATATTTATGCTGACGTGATTGCCAAAGTTGATAATATTCCTGATCGGGTTACCCGAACCCATATTGCCAAAACGCTGGTAGAAAAAGGCATTGTGACCCGCCCCCAACAGGCCTTTGATAAGTACATCAAGGAAGGTAAAAAGGCCTATGTCAAATTTGATGGTCTGGGTCTGGAAGAAACCATTCAGGTCATACATGACAGCGGTGGCTTTGCCGTGTTGGCGCATCCAACCCGTTATGATTTATCCGCGACTAATATTCGTTATCTGATCGAGATCTTCGCCAAGTTTGGTGGAGATGCGGTGGAGTTGCCGCCCGCTATTGATCCAAGTTCAACCCGTCAGATGGTTGACCGGATGATTGCAGAGCAAGGACTTAAAGTTTCAATTGGCAGTGATTTTCATGGTGACCATATGCCCTGGATTAAACTGGGGAATGTGCCGAGCTTAAAACCAGGGCAGGTCGGGATTTGGGAGAGTTTTTGTTAATTCTAAATCTTGATGAATGGATCAGTTTTAAGATCTTGGGCGAATTTATACATCAAATGCAGAATGAGGACATTAACAAGTAATAAGGCCCATTCAGAAGTGATTAAAGTCATGATGACGATATACAGCATGATGGAAGTCAGGACTAAATTTCGATAAAAGTTTGGATGTTTTTTTGAAATGAACAGATGATCAATCTTGAGATCAAGTTTGAACTTACGATAGGCAATCACATCAATGCGTGAGGATAAGGCGAGTTCCAATTGTTTAAAGTATTTTGCATGAGAATGAATGAGATAAGTTTTACCATAACCTGTGGTTAACTGTAAGTCATGACTTTCTGGACAGGTTCTCAAGGCTTCTATGTGTGTAATTCGGGATAAGTCGAGCATAAGCGCCGATGGGATTTTTTCTAATCTCCCTAGTCCTCTTTGTGCTCCAACTTCTGTGCCAATGAATATTGAAAAATCATTATTTTGGGAAATTTCAAATAACTGGATGATTACATGAGAGCGTGTCAAAAAATGTATATCGATCAGTTGCCCAATCATCGCATCACTTAATTTGACTTGAAGTGTAAAAAAAGGCGAAAGATTAAAAACCTGTTTTAAATCTATATTAAACCAGATGCCTTGATCATGATTGGGCAGTTGTAATAATAACTGTGGCTGTTTCACCTGCCACCATTTTGCACGAATAGTACGTTGAGCCAGAATAATTGCTTGTGAATGTTGGACTGCTTGCTCAGTCATATCTTTTTTGAGTTGAGGATCGATCAAATATTTTTGTATAAAAAAAGGAAACTTTAAATTTATTCCTCGATCCTGAAACAGAAAGAGGGGAACACATAGACTAAATAAAATATGGAAAACAGGCCTACGTTGAAGATCGAGAAAAAGTTCTGATTGGACTAATGAACTCACTATAAAAGCCAAGATGGCACAAAGTAAAAATAGTGCTAAAGCCAACCATGGTCGAACAATGGGTTGAGGCACCGCTTGTTGAATTTTTTGTTTTAATTTCATATTTTTTTGAATTTTTAGATAAAAATTAGAACCTCAAAATGCTAATTCTGAGGCATTTATTTATAAATTATAGCAAATTATTATCTTGTGCCTGAATCGGTGGCGGTGTCGGTTTGCCCAGAGTGCCTAACAGTTCGATTTCAATGGTACGAACCATGGAGTCCAGTGGCAAGTCATTGCTTTGAGTTCCGAAAGGTTCTTCAATCTCTGAGCTTAGTGCATCCAGTCCCAAAAAAGTATAGGCCAAAATACCGACCAGCAAAGGCGTAAACAGACCAAGCGTTGAGCCCAGACTAAAAGGTAAAATAAAACAGAAAAAATATACGGTACGGTTCAAGAGTACCGAATAGGCAAAAGGCAAAGGCGTCGTCGCAATCCGGTCACAACCTGTCTGCACAATACTGAGTTCCGCGACATGATTATTCATCTGCATATAAATGATGTCAGAGATTTCACCTTCTTTGAGAGCTTGCATTAGCTCCCACTGAATCAGACTCAAGGTATATTGCGGTGCATTGGCCTGTTGATAGAGCTGAGTAATCGCCTGCTGGCTCATCCCACTTGTTTCCACCAGTTCAGTCGGATTGGCTGTCTGATGGCGCAGACGGTCACGCAGTACGTTCGCGAAAACGATGACGTGCTGAATCACACGTTCACGACGGCCTTGAGACAACATCCGGCAGTCACGGTCAAAATGACGTGCATTGGCAATCAGAATACCCCAGAGTTTACGTGCTTCCCACCAGCGGTCATAACAAGCAGTATTTTTAAATCCGAGAAAGATAGACAGTACTACGCCGATGAGGGTAAAGCCGACGAGAGGGAGTTCTGGAAAATGAAAATAACCTACACGTGAAAAACCACCAATAATGGCTGAAATCAGCATGACCACGCCTAAAGGAGGTAAAACCTTAGGTAAAATCGTTCCTCGCCAGGAAAATAATAATTTAAAAACGTTCTGCTGGTCACGTACGATCATTTATTGGAATCATCACAATTTTTTTTCATGATCTTCTTGAGTTGTAGCTGCTTTGTCAAGTGCTATTCCCCCTTAGGCTTCAGGTTTGATGAGTTGCTGCTCAGCAAAGGAAAAACTGCCCTCCAGCGCGATGATGCAATGGTCAATTAAACGGATATCGACCAGTCGACATGCCTGTTGAATCTGGCGGGTCAGATACAGGTCAGCCTTAGAAGGAGTGGCTTGGCCCAAGGGATGATTATGCGCAATCACAATTGAAGTTGCCTGTTGGGTAATGGCATATCTGAGCAACTGATTAATCGAAATATCACATGCATTCACAGAGCCATAAAACAGCTTTTTAAATGCAATTTTCCTTAAACTGGCGTCCAGACACAGGACCGCGAATACTTCCTGATTTTCACTCAATAATTCGAAACGTAAATAATCCCGTAGTCTTTTTGAATTACTTAATTCTAAAGAATCCTGTTTAAGATGCTCGGCAATATAACGCCGTCCTAATTCTTTAACCGCCATCAGTTGGGTATATTTGCTAATGCCCATGCCATGAAACTGGCTAACTTCTTTTAAAGGTGCATCAAGTAAAGCAGTTAAATGGCCAAAATGTTGAATCAGTAGCCGGGCTAATTCTACGGCTGAATGCTGTTGTGAACCTGATCGGAGAAAAATGGCCAGCAGTTCTGCATCAGATAAACTTTCTGCCCCATATTGAATTAAACGTTCCCGCGGCCGTTCTAGTTCAGGCCAGTTTTTGATTGAAAATTGCATAGTTATTAGACTTATTTATTATGAATTATGAGTTTTCCCTGAAGCTGATCTCTTGGGAATGCAATTATTTAATGCTATTGTGAGCCCCACTGCAACAGAAAGGTAAGCTGTTCGTGAGCTTTGATCTAAGTGTAATTCCTCATAAAAATATCATTTTAGCAGTCACTGGCGGTATTGCTGCCTATAAAAGTGCCATTCTGGTTCGCCGTCTGAAAGATGCCGGGTTTAATGTGCGGGTTGTCATGACTCAAGGCGCACAGGCTTTCATTACCCCTTTGACCTTTCAAGCCTTGTCAGGCAATCCGGTACATACCGAGTTGCTGGATCCTGAAGCTGAAGCGGGCATGGGGCATATTGAGCTGGCACGTTGGGCTGATCTGTTATTGGTTGCGCCAGCCAGCTGCGACACGCTGGCAAAATTTGCAGCAGGCCTTGCAGATGATTTGCTGAGCACTTTGTATCTGGCAACCAATGCACCGGTCTGGGTCGCACCAGCCATGAACCAGCAGATGTGGGCTGCCAAAGCAACCCAGCGTAATCTTGCGACTTTGATTGAAGATGGCGTACATGTGATTATGCCGGATGCCGGTTCACAAGCTTGTGGTGATGTAGGCTTGGGCCGTATGCCGGAGCCGGAAGAGCTGGCACGTCAGGTCACAGAATATTTCCATAAAGCTCAGCGCGCGATTGCAGAAAAATTTGGCATGCTGGCGGGCAAGCAAGTCACGATTACAGCTGGTCCGACCCGTGAAGCGATTGACCCGGTACGTTATATTTCCAACCACAGTACCGGGAAAATGGGTTTTGCATTGGCAGCAGCCTGTTATGCAGCTGGAGCGAATGTCACCCTGATTGCTGGTCCGGTGAGCCTAGATACCCCAAATGGCGTCAAACGTAAAAATGTTTCTTCGGCAGTGCAAATGCTGAATGAAAGCATGCAAATGCTGGAGCAGGGTTGTGACATCTTCATTGCGACCGCTGCAGTAGCTGATTATCGTGTCGCACAGGTAGCCGAGCATAAAATCAAGAAAGCAGGCGATGAGCTGAATGTCGCTTTAATAAAGAATCCGGATATTGTGGCGACCATCGCACAGCAGGAAAAACGTCCATTTATGGTCGGCTTTGCTGCAGAAACCCGTAATATTGAAGAATATGCAGCGGGCAAACTGGTGGCGAAAAAACTGGATATGATTGCCTGTAATGATGTTTCGCGTGCGGATATCGGCTTTGCTTCTGATGAAAATGCCATGACGGTATTCTTTGCCGAACACTATCATCTGGATAAGCGTGATCTGGACAAAGCCTCTAAACAGGAAATTGCTCAGCAACTGGTTGAAGCGATCCATGATGCCTTGCACCATGATCCTGCTGCAGAAGATGATTTTTAAGTTTTAAATGACGATTAAAGCCCTGACTGGTTCAGGGCTTTTTTATAGGTTTTTTTACCATGAAGTTAAAAAGCCAGTACAACATAAAAATAAAAACGACTTTATAGACTAAGGATTTATTTATTCATTTATTTAAAAAAAAGTATAAAATGGATCACAGAATAATCCAAAGATGAAAAGTTTTACACATCTGTAAAGCAGTGAGAGAACACAAGGGGGCGGGATGAAAAAAATCATAATGATATTGATGATCGCCTGTCTGGCTGGATGCAGTTATTTTGTATCGATTGATGAACTGGCCAGAAATATTCAAGGACAAATGCAGCAAGAGTTTAATGCCAATCCGAATTATCAGCATTATCGTTTGACTGTGGTAAATGTAAAAATCCGCCATCGCAAAGGCAATGAGTTTGAAGCGGTTTCACATCTGAATTATCAGGGTAATGAATATCCCATTAACGTCAAAATTTCAAAGGTGAATGGTGGTTATAGCTGGGCCATTGAAGACGATGCTTTTGCCTTTATCGATGAAATCGAGATTGAGAAATATCGTCAGCAACTGGATCGTGAGCTGGAACAGCTGGCCTCATCACTCGATGATCTGGAACCTGTGAATGAACCTACCAGTATTGAGTTCGGGCCAGATGTCCGTCCAGTTACAGAACCTGTCCTGCAAGCGGCTTCCTATGATGAAGAACCGATTCCGGTCGGGAATATTACGGCCTATACCCACTAATTTTTATTTTAGGTCATAAAAAAGCACCGGATCTCGGTGCTTTTTGATTTTAAGGCTGAACTTGATGTTCACGCAGATAATCTTCAGTGCGCTGCATGGCTTCCTGAATATTCAATAATGCTGTTTCTACATCTTTTAGCGTTTTGGCATTGCCACCACTTAAAGCCTGACGCCATTTACGTGCACCTGGTAAGTTCTGAAATAAACCTAAAATATGACGGGTAATAATTGACAATGGTGCACCTTCAGCCATACGTTGGGCAATATAAGGCAGCATTTGTTGCATGATCTCAAAACGGTCCGGTGCTTCGAGATTCCATAGTTGACCCAGCTCAGCTAACAGGTACGGGTTGTGATAGGCTTCGCGGCCAATCATCACGCCATCGACATGCTTGAGATGTTCAAGCGTTTCTGCATAAGTTTTAATTCCGCCATTAATTTCAATGGTCAGTTTCGGACGGTCCTGCTTCAGACGGTAAACATCTTCATAGCGTAGTGGCGGGATTTCACGGTTTTCTTTAGGTGAAAGACCTTGGAGTAAAGCAATTCGGGCATGCACAATAAAGTTATCGCAACCGGTTTTGGCGACCGTATCCACAAAATGCAGCATTTCTTCATAAGAATGCATGTCATCAATACCAATGCGGTGTTTCACACTGACCGGAATATCCACGGCATTACGCATTGCATCAATACATTCTGCGACCAGATCAGGTTCAGCCATCAGGCAGGCACCAATTTTATTATTCTGTACCCGATCACTCGGACAGCCGACATTCAGGTTAACTTCATTGTAACCCCAGTCCTGAGCCATTTTAGTACAAGTTGCCAGATCTTGAGGGTTGGAACCGCCGAGCTGTAACACAATCGGATGTTCTTCTTGATTGAAGTCCAGATGGCGTTTGGCATCGCCATGAATGATGGCGCCCGTAGTCACCATTTCGGTATATAAAATGACATTTGGATTAAACAGGCGCGCAAAGAAACGATAATCTTTTGTCGTCCAGTCCATCATCGGCGCAACACTGATGCGAGGTTGAAGTTTGTTTTCAATGGTGCTGAGATCAGTCATTCAAAATCACGCCTTAAATGAAATGGAAGAGTAATAGCAGTACTAGAATAAGCAGGAATTGCTGGAAATCTGCTCAAAAAAGCAGTACTGCAAAAAGAGGGCGTAATACTAGCATAAAATTTGCATGACCAAAGGCTGAACTGCATGAGGAACGATAACTGTCATTCCAATAAAGATATTTAACAAGAGAAATTGTGGGAATTGAAAAAATAAACTCCCAGTCATTCTGCAATGCTATATTTTGAGATATTTAAGATTAAGATAAAGAAAACGAGATAAATAAGGAGAATAACGATGCTCATGTTGGAGGAGATTTATAAAAGCAAAAAACCTCAGCATTCAGACTATTTTAATTTACGGATTCAACGGGGACTTAGCTGGTTTAAAAAAGCATTAGAACTAGATCAGGAATTAGAGTTTAAGTTTATTAGCCTGTGGATCAGTTTTAATTCGATCTATGCACAAGAAACAGAGGTTCGTCAGGATCAACAAAGCCTGCATCAATTTCTGGAAACCCTCTGTCAAAAAGATGTGGAGCAAAAACTTCAGCATATTGTCTGGGAAAAATACAGCCAGCCAATTTCTACACTGCTGGATAGCCCTTATACCGATCAAGGTTTCTGGGATTATCGCCATCATAAAGTCAGTCTGGAAAGCTGTCGTGAAGCATTAGATCAGCAAAAACAGAAAATACAAAAAGCTGTTCAAGAGCGGAATTTAACTGAAATCTTATTGGTGATTTTTAACCGTCTTTCTACTTTATATCATCAGCTTATGCAGGGCGGTGCGACTTATCAGAGCTCATTTAATATAAAGCAGCTCCAAGACAGTTGCCGGGTTCTGGCCGGGTTGCTGCCCACTTTTATCTGCATTCTTTTGGAAAATGCAGCGACTTGGGATTCGGGTAAACCTTATTACCCAGTGGTACAAGTCAGCTAAATCGGTTTAAGCTTTTGCTCGATGTTGTTGCCATTGATCAATCAACGCAAACAGGGCGGCGCATAGTGCCAAGCCAAGTCCAAACAGACAGGTCATGCTCCAGCCACCATGATGCCAGGCATATACCCCCAGAGCTGAACCACAGGCACCACCAATAAAATACAGCGTCATGTAAATAGAGTTCAGTCGTGATTTGGCATCTGGGCGCAAGCGGAAAATCACGTTCTGATTACAGCTATGAGTAATCGCCAGACCTAAGTTAATCAGGGCATAACCCAGAATATAACTGAGCAGGGACACGCCACCAAAATATAAAAATAGCCAGCTTACTGCCAGAATTGAACAGCCAATCCAGGTCAGGATCTTGATATAACCACGATCCGCCCATTTGCCAATAACCTGAGTCGACAGCGCACCAAAAACACCAACTAGTGTTACTAGGCCCACTATCACATCAGAAAGATGAAAAGGTTTCTGGGTCAGCAGCAGGGCAATGGTTGAAAACAGCATACTCATGGCGGCAAAGGCACATGCACCAATCAGGGAGCGTAAGCCCAGTCGCGGTTCCTCACGCAGTAGCATACCCATCGATTTAAAAATTGCTGCATAGCTGATACGCATACGCGGCATGCTGGGTAATTGTCCTTTTAAATAAAAGCCCAAAACCAGCAGTGCCATACTGCTGAGCGCATAAATGGTTTTCCAGTGAAACAGGTCAGAAAGCAATCCGGCAATACTGGTCGACAATAAGATACCGACTAATAAGCCACTCATGAGAAAACCGACCACTTCTCCGGTTTTTTCAGGTCGGACAGCCATCGTAGCTAAAGGAATCAGAATCTGGGCAGCAACAGAAAATAGCCCGGCAATAATAGTCCCCACCCAGAGCATCGGCAGGTTGACTGCTGTGGCACAGATCAGCAAGCCTAATGCGGCACCAAACATCAAGAAAGGAATGAGTCTGGACTTATTCAGCATGTCTCCCAAAGGCACAATAAACAGCAGGCCCAAGGCATAAGACACCTGCGCAAAGGTCACGGTCAGCGCCACTTGGGATTCTGGTACCTGATAATATTGCTGAATTGAGGAGATAAGCGGTTGGCAATAATAGTTTGCACCTGCACATAAACCACATGCGATCGCCATCAGCCATAACAGAGATTTATTTTGACTGATATCGAGAGGAGGAGACATGGCAAGTACCTTAAGCTCAGGGAGAATTTTTATAAAGAACATCAAAGATGATGCAGAAGTTGCAGGCACTATAGGCGAAAACCCGTCAGGATAAAAGTAGAAAAATAGTGCAAAGTACTCAAACTCATACAAGAGAAATGCCACAAAAAAGTACTTTTCTGGATTGATAAGAGATGAAAATTCGCTAGAAATTTAACTTTTTCACTTAAGAAAATGTACGTGGAAGCGCTTTGTATTAAGTCATCTCATTTAAGACCAGGTGACAGAGATCCATCTGAATCAGTGATTGCCCAAAATTGGTGCAAAATGAAGAGTTCGTAAATCTAACAGTGGACTGAGTATTAATATAATAAATGTTGCAGAATATTTTTTTCACCTATTTCAGGCAAGTCTTAAGACTTGAGCTGAATAAGTCAAATAAGTGAATCCTAAATCAATTTTTTCATCATTAATTCATATTTTTTATGAGTGAAAAATGAAAAAGTTATAGGAAAACAGTATTTTTAGATCTTAAAAATGAATATTCCAAAGTAGATTAAATTTGTCAAAAAGGTCAAAAACAGAAAACTGCCCTAGAAAAGTGCCCTAATTTAGGCTTTATCAGTTCATTTGAAATAAAGATTTGCTGAGCAGGAAAAATGAAATATCTGTCAGAATGATCAATGTAACAAAATAAAACAAAAAGTAATCTAATAAAAAATAACCAGGAAAACAGTCATCGTTCAAGAGAATGAATATCGTTTATAAATTCAGCAAATCAAAATAATCAGGCTGAACTAATAAATGCTATATGACAGCATCATTTTTATGAATCGTCAGTTCAAAATATGGGTATTTATTAAATAAATAATAGGTAGTAATTTCTAGAAGTTTAATTAGAATCCAAAAATTCAACAAAAACACATCCTGAGGGGAAGCACCGTAAATCACGGTGTTTACTTAAGAAAAAATTAGCTTGAGGGACGCTCATGCAGATTGGAATTCCAGCCGAAACTGTCGTCGGTGAAAATCGCGTCGCTGCGACGCCTGAGACAGTAAAGAAATTGATCAGCGCTGGTCATAGTGTGGTGATCGAACGTGGAGCAGGTGTTAAAGCTGCCTACATCGACAGTGCCTATGAGCAAGTTGGTGCCAAAATTACGGATGATGCCTACACCGGTAGCCAGATAGTTTTGAAAGTTCGTGCACCGAAGGGTGAGGAAATTCAAAAGCTGTCAGCCAACACCACGGTTGTAGCGATGTTTGACCCATACCGCAATACCGAGCTTGACCAGTTCGCGGCACAGAATGTGTCTGCATTTGCTCTTGAGCTTTTGCCACGTACTCTATCACGTGCGCAAAACATGGACGTATTGTCTTCGCAAGCGAACCTTGCAGGTTATAAATCAGTGCTTTTAGCTGCTGCTGAATATCAGCGCATGTTCCCTATGCTGATGACAGCGGCAGGTACGGTAAAACCGGCTCGTGTCGTGATCATGGGTGTCGGGGTAGCAGGCCTTCAAGCAATTGCAACAGCGAAACGCCTGGGTGCAGTCGTAGAAGCAACTGACCTTCGTCCGACTGCCAAAGATCAGGTTGAGTCTTTGGGCGGTAAATGGCTAGACGTACCGATGTCTCCTGAAGAGCAGGCACGTGCTGATGAAGCAGCTAAAAACGGTTATGGCTGGATGCCAGGTGAACAGTACATCAAGGATCAGGCCGCGATTGTCGATAAAGCGGTATCGAATGCCGATATCGTGATTACCACTGCCTTGTTACCAGGTCGTGATGCACCACGCTTAATCCGTGCTGAAACTGTAGCCAAGATGAAACCAGGCTCAGTGATTCTGGATATGGCAGTGGAATCAGGCGGTAACGTTGAAGGTTCTAAGTGCGGCGAAACTGTTGTGACTGAAAATGGTGTGAAGATTCTGGGTGTTCCAAATATTCCATCAACGGTATCGACTGAAGCTTCAGCGCTATATGCACGTAACGTCTATAACTTTGTTGAAACACTTTTTGATGCAGACAAGAACTTTGTCCTGAATCAGGAAGATGAAATTCAAAAAGCCCTACTTGTCACTCACGGCGGCCAAGTGCTGTTAAAACGTGGTTAAGGAGCAGACTCATGGTTGAAACAATTACGATTTTCGTCCTGGCCATCTTCGTGGGTTACTACGTGGTTTGGGGGGTAACACCAGCACTACATACGCCATTGATGGCGGTGACCAATGCCTTGTCTTCGATCATTATCGTGGGCGCAATGATTCAGACTGTTGGTCTGCCAATGGTGGGCGTTGAAGGCAGCGTGGATTTCCAGACCATTAACGTGGTGAGTGTACTGGGGGCAATCGCAGTATTTCTGGCGAGCATTAATATTTTCGGTGGCTTTGCCGTGACTGCACGTATGCTGGAAATGTTCAAACCTAAGCAAAAGAAAAAAGAGGGTTAAACCATGGAATTTATTCGAGAGTATGCGGATTGGTTCTACCTGATTGGCGCCGTTCTTTTTATCTTAACGCTACGTGGTTTATCTGGTCCTAAAACTGCAATTGCAGGTAACCGCTACGGTATGATCGCCATGGCGATTGCTGTAGTGACCACATTCTTTGTTGCTGAAAATCCAGTAGTCTGGATGATTCTTGCAGCAATGGCTGCGGGTGCAGTGGTGGGTATTGCGCGTGCACGTACTGTACCAATGACCCAGATGCCAGAAACAGTAGCACTCATGCACTCACTGGTGGGTCTGGCTGCGGTACTGATTGCAGTTGCGGCAATTATCCATAACAACAAGCTGGTTGAATTGGGCCCGGACCTGTTAGCTGCAAATGGTGTGACTTTCCATGAAATGAGCAAGGTTCACCTGTTTGAACTGTTTGTGGGCTGTTTTGTTGGTGCGATTACCTTTACTGCTTCTGTATTTGCATACGGTAAGCTGGCTGCAAAGAAATGGGCAAAAACCATTTCAGGTGGCTGGGTAAAACCGGTTCAGGCTCTGATCTTTATTGCAATGCTGGCAGCAGGGATTCACTTCTTCCTGACAGGTAGCATGACATCTTTCTGGGCAATGACTGGTCTTGCGCTGGCATTTGGCTGGGTATGGATTGCGCCAGTTGGCGGCGGTGATATGCCGGTTGTGGTTTCGCTGTTGAACTCATTCTCAGGCTGGGCAGCAGCGGGGATTGGTTTCACACTGGAAAACAACATGCTGATCGTTGCGGGTTCGCTGGTTGGTTCTTCAGGTGCGATTCTGTCTTACATCATGTGTAAAGCGATGAACCGTTCAATCATCAATGTATTGTTTGGTGGTGCGATGGGTGGTGCAGCTGCGCCGACAGCTGCTGCGGGTGCACAAGTGCAACGTAACTACCGTTCAGGTTCTGCAGATGATGCTGGCTTCCTGATGTCAAATGCAGACAGCGTTGTCATTGTACCGGGTTATGGTATGGCGCAAGGCCGTGCACAAAACGCAGTCAAAGAACTGGCAAACTTGCTGAAAGAGCAGGGCGTGACTGTACGTTTTGCGATTCACCCGGTTGCTGGACGTATGCCAGGTCATATGAATGTATTGCTTGCAGAAGCTGATGTTCCTTATGAAGACATTCTGGAAATGGACGAGATCAACTCGGACTTCCCGGCAACTGACGTAGTACTGGTTATTGGTGCAAACGACGTTGTAAACCCGGCTGCAAAAGACGATCCGAACTCACCGATCTACGGCATGCCAATTCTGGAAGCTCACAAGGCGCGTACCATCATGGTCATCAAGCGTTCTATGGCGACCGGTTATGCAGGTCTGGACAATGACTTGTTCTATAACGACAAGACCATGATGATTTTCGGTGATGCGAAGAAAGTTGTGGAAGATATGACTAAAGCGATTAATGGTACAGGTCACTAAGACTTTCCATTCGCTGAATCATCTTAAATCCTCCTTTTAAAAGGAGGATTTTTCTATTTAAATAAGAGAGAAATTTTCCCTCCTATATAAAAGATTAAAAGATGAATCGGGAAGAATTACAAAATAAAATTAGCTACGGTGTTTTATTTTTAGAAAATTGGTTTAGATAAAATTGCAACAAAACGTTTAAAAAATGGGCTGACTAATTAAATCTGATCGAAAAGCGAATTCATTAAAGTTGCTGATCCATGAATTTCCTTTTTGATTTAAATCAAAGGATATAAAAAAAGCGACCTACATAGGTCGCTTTTTTTGAATATTCGATGTTTATGCTACAGAATCTGCAGGATTGCGCCATAGGCTTTCTAGGTCATAGAATTTACGCGCTGTAGGCAGCATGCAGTGCACTACAACAAAACCTAGATCAATCAGGATCCATTCTGCATCACGTTCGCCTTCGATACCAAGCGGACGGAAACCTGCTTTACGTGCTTCTTCAGCAACATTATCTGCAAGTGATTTAATATGACGGGTTGATGTACCGCTTGCAATCACCATGGCATCTGCCACGTTACTGATGCTAGCAACATCAAGCTGAACAATTTCTTTAGCCTTTACATCTTCGAGGGCTGCATGTACAACTTTCAAGCATGCGTTTACTGCTTGTGCATGAGAATTCATAGTGTGATCGTGAGAATTAGAAGCGCTGGGCGATGGTTCTAAATTCATAGGGAGTATAATTTCCTAACAATTATGCATGATCTAATATAGCGGTTTTAGCCCAAAATTTCAAATGCACCTTCCGCCGCTTTAGTCATACTCCGGGAAGAACTGTTCTTTCCAGCCAAAGGATTCTTCCGAAGTCCCCAGAGGTTTATATTCGGCTGCGACATAACCATTGTATTGGCTATTCTCTAACCATTGAAAAATCTCATAATATGGAATGGAAGCGGTATTGGGTTGATGACGCCCCGGGCAGTCTGCAAACTGGATATGACCAATCTCAGCAATATTTTCTTTTAAAGCTTCAAGCACATCTTCACCCATCATGGCCATGTGATAACAGTCATATTGCATTTTCAAGGCAGAATGATTGACAGCTTCCAGCATCTCCTGAGCTTGAGCCACATTCTGAATCAGGAAACGTGGCATGTCCTGACCGTTGATCATTTCAAAGACTGGCTGAATCTGATAATCAGAGAGCATGGAGCAGGCAATTTTCAGATTACTCGCCAAGGTGTTCAGGCAAGGAAGCAGGTCACAATCCAGTGGCTGTTTGCCGGCCAGAATATTGACACTCGGCACATTCAGAGCAGTCGCATATCGAATGGCTTGCTCTACGGCATGACGAAACTCGATTTCCTGTCCAGGGATACCGGCCAGACCGTGTCCACCTTGCATCAGATCACCAGCAGGCACATTAATCAGGCAGATATCAAGATCATGTAACTGAAGCTGCTGCTGAATCTGCTCAATACTCAGTTCATAGGGAAACTGGATTTCCACATGTTTAAAACCGTGCGCATGAGCCAAGGCAAAACGTTCTAACAGCGGTACTTCCGTAAAAATCATGGAGAGGTTAACGGCGAGTTTGGTCATGGGCTTTTCCTTGCTCAAGGCAGAATATTGAAATGTAATATTAGCGGTCTACGTGCTTTATAACAGTGGCCAGATCGGCTTCAGCAAATCCGTCTTGCTGATGGGTTTTGAGTTGAGACAGGGCTTGGCTGGCCACAGGAATATCCAAAGATAAAGTAGCTGCCAGTTGCACAGCATTGTTCAGGTCTTTAGACAATGTCTGCACTTTCCATTGCACGGGTTCAAACGTCTGGCTGGCCATACGTGGGGCCAGAATCTGAAAAGGCTTGGAGTCAGCAAAACCACCGGCTAATGCTGGTGCAAGCAGGGCAGTATCTACACCGGCACGATCAGCCAAAGCCACTGCTTCAGCAATCAAGGTGCTATTCGCTGCCACAATCAGCTGATTACAGATTTTAGTCGCCTGACCGGTTCCCGTATTCCCCATACGAGTAACACGTTGTGAAAGCACCTTATAGATTGGATCAAGTGCGGTAATAGTTTCTGTATCACCACCAGCGAAGATGACTAGCGTGCCTTGTTCTGCACCGGCTGTACCGCCAGACACAGGAGAGTCAATCCAGATCGCTTGTTTAGCTTGGGCCTGTTCAGCTAGAGTTTTGGTTTGATGTACGGAAAGACTGGAAAAATCGACAATAACCTGTCCAGCCACCAGATAGGGCTGAATCTGCTCAAAGACCGATTGCACTGCGGCATCATCTGCCAGACAAGTCAGAATAACCGGATAATTTGCAATTTGATCTAGAGATAGCGGAGTGGCTCCAAGAGCAAACAAAGGATCGCAGGCACTGGCCGTACGGTTCCAGACTGCAACTTGAAAACCTGCTTTTAGCAAGCGGGTTGCCATACGACTGCCCATGAGTCCCATACCTAAAAAGGCAATTTTGCTATCATGATCGAATTGCATTTTATCTCTCATCTTTTGATTTTGCTTCAGCCATAATTATCGATATTGACGTGGCACAAACTGCACGTCCGGATTTTTATCCTTCTTGCGTGCCAGTTGACTGTTTTTACCGAGTAACAGTTTAAGCTGCCAGATTTTTTCCATACGCAGTGACTTGTTGGGTTTGTGCTCCATCGCATCCAGCACAAATTTAGAGGCCATCAAGGCATCTGGAGAGCGTTGTAACATTTCTTCAGCCAAAGCTTGTGCTTTTGCTAATGGCTGTTCATCAACATGGGTGATCAGGCCAATTTCTTTGGCATAGGCACCTTCAAAAATACGTGCGGTTAAGGTCAGCTCTTTGGCCAGATCAATCCCGATCAGACCTTTGAGTGAACGCGTTAATCCCATGTCTGGTACTAGGCCCCAACGAGTTTCCATAATTGACATTTTGGTCGCAGGGTGGGCGATCCGGATATCCGCAGCCAGCGCAAGTTGCATACCTGCACCAAAGCAGAAACCTTCAATGGCTGCAATGACGGGGACAGGCAGTTCTTGCCAGACCAGAAAAGCTTTCTGGAATAAGCTCTGTCCAGGACGGATCAGTTCCCAAGCCGCATAGGCCCGATTTTTAGGATTATTTAAATCGGCCAAGTCAATGCCGGCACTAAAGACCTGCGCTTCACCGGTTAAAATGACACAACGCACTGACTTGTCTTTTTTAATCCGGTTCGCAATCTGCACCAGTTCACGCAGCAGGGCAAAGCTCATAGCATTACGTTTGTCTGGACGGCTGAGAGTAACCGTGGCAATTCCATTATTTTTTTCAAAGCGCACAAGTGACATGGTATTCATCCTTAATTTTTCTGTAAGCGAGCATAGCATGAGCAATCTGTGCTTGCATGACAGCGCAGTCATACAGATATGAGTAAGTAAAACAGTAATTTTTTAACCACTATGCTTGTTTAAAATTTGCTGGGCTGCCTGTTCTACCTGCTCAATCACTGCTTTCAGTTCATCCAGATATTTCAGTACTTCCTGAACAAAACTGTCATCGGCCTTACGGCGTTCCTTACGCAAGGTCGAGACAAACTGCTCAAAACTTCCGGTAACTTTTTGCAGAGTCGGTGTGCCGACATAACGAGTAGCCCCATAGAGACGGTGCAAAACATGTTCCAGCTGCGGAAAATCTTCCAGTTCAATTAATTGCTCAATTTCATCCAGCTCTTTTTCAAAACTGTCGACCAGCATGCTGAGCAGATCGACGGCCAGATCTTCTTTATTGGCCGCCAGTTGCAGGCTTTGCTGCCAGTCCAGAATATTCGGATCTAGCGCATCAATGACATTGGCACGTTCCAGCACCGGAATCTTTTTAAAACTCTCAGTCGTCCAATGCGTCAGGATCTGCACGATCTGATCAATCTGAATAGGCTTAGTGACATAATCATCCATACCATTTTGTAGCAGTTTCTGTTTCTCATCGGAAAGGGCATGTGCCGTCAGGGCAATAATCGGCAGACGCTGATGATTTTCAAAAGTTGATTCCAGTGAACGGATTGCACGCGTGGTATCGATACCCGACATCACTGGCATCTGGATATCCATAAACACCAGGTCAAAGGACGGCAGACCCTGTTCATAACGGCTCTGGATGATATCAATCGCTTCCTGTCCGCTAATGGCTTTGGTCGTGGTGACATTCAGTTCGGCCAGTAAAGCTTCCAGAACAATCAGGTTCGGCAGATGGTCATCAACAGCCAGAATATGCAGTCCCTGACCATTAAAGTCTTCATGCTGTTCCTGATCGAAGACGGGTTGATTGCCGAGCAGTTGGATCAAGGCACTACGACTCAGTGGCTGATGCAGGGCACGAGCACGATGATCATTCAGCATGCTCGGATCAAGCTGCATTTGATAACCATACACAGCTAGATGTCCCTGATAGCGAGAGCGAATTTCTGTCAGTAGAGCCTGGCTATCGCCACTATGGTCAACAATCAGCCAGGTATTCTCAATATTCTGTAAATGGTTCAGACGACTGAACAGATCCAGAATGGAAGTCGATTCAATATGTTTAACGCGATAATTTTCCAGATAATGTCTCAAAACATTCGCTGTTGCCGGATGGGCAAGATAAGACACAACGGTCAGATCACTGAAGTCCGGATGTTCATGAACAATATCTTCATCCACCGGGAATTGGGCAGTAAACCAGAAGGTTGAGCCTTTTTCTGTTGGTGCACGTTCCTGGTTATCTTCAAAGCCGATCTGACCATGCATCAGGTGAACCAGTTGCTTAGAAATGGCCAGCCCTAGACCTGTACCACCGAATTGGCGGGTGACCGAGGTGTCGCCTTGCGAGAACGATTCAAACAGTTTCTTGCGGTCAGTTCCGCTCAGGCCAATGCCGCTGTCCTGAACACTGAAATGCAGCAGACATTGTCCAATATCATCGTGCTCCATGCGTGCCCGGACAATGATTTCGCCATCTGGAGTAAACTTGATCGCATTGGAAATCAGGTTGGTCAGAATCTGCTTGAAGCGTAGTACATCACCAATCACATGTTTTGGCACATTGTCTGCAAAATAGAATGCCATATCGATATGCTTCTGTGCAGCCAGTGGCGAGAGCATGTCCATCACATCGAAAATGGCTTCTTCCAGATCAAAAGGTGCGGTTTCCAGTTCCAGTTTGCCGGCATCGATCTTGGAGAAATCCAGTACATCATTGATCAGGGCCAGCAGATGCGCAGAAGATTTGCGGATGGTCTGTAAATACAGGCTTTGCTCATTGCTAAGATTGCCTTGACGCAGCAGCAGGTGAATAAAACCATCAATACTATTTAAGGGTGTGCGTAATTCATGGGAAATATTGGCCAGAAACACCGACTTGGCCTGGTTGGCCGAAATCGCCTGATCACGTGCCTGACGATAAGTAATATTTTGAACTTCTAAAGTATCTAGAGTACGGCGCAAATCATCTTCAGTCTGTTCGGTATGCTCGCGCAATTCCAGAAAACTGAAATGCAGACGTTTCACCACATTGGCAATATCACGCTGCAAAAGACGCAGTTCACCGGTACTGTTAATCACCATATGCTGATCTAGGGTATCGGCATTCAGGCGTTGTAGCTGCATGCGAATCTCATACATCGGTGCAATCCAGCGACGAGAATAGAAATTCAGACATAACAACAAGAGCAATAAGGTCAATAAGCCGGTCGCAATCAAAACGATCAGGACCCGGTAGCGGGCAATTTCTAAGGGCTGATTGTCCAGTTCGATCGCCAGCCAGCCTGCATTCATGCCATTTTCATTTACTTTGACTGCATAAATATGATTGTTTTTATCTAAGATTGGGCCAACAAAATTGCCGTCTTTTTTAAAGTCCGGCCAAGGCGCCTGTTCCTGAAACCCAATACCGAGTTTACTTTTACCATTTTCATCCAGAATAGCCGCACGAACCAGATGCTTTTCATTCAGCATATTTTGCATGGCGTCATGAGCTTGTTCATATTGCCATGGATAAAGGCTCAAAATGTCCAGCGCATATTCAGAAGTGGCCTGAAAACGGGTCAGAATCGCAATGGCCATCTGCTTTTGCTGGGCACGGGCAGCATTGGAAGTTTCTGAAATGACCAGAGCAGCACCAACACAGGCCAGAATAGTAATGGGTACAAAAATCAGTGCAATCAGCTGTCCATAAGCATGATTTAAGTGTAGGCGTTTAAACAGCTTTTTGTTGATATTTGACATGATTCAAGCAGTATTTTCCTTATGCTTTGCATATTAGCATGCTTTAAATCTACTGTTAAAATTTCAGCATTATTTTTCTAAAGCTCCAGATTAACGCAGAAAATAAGAACCATTGCGCTGAACAGTCATTATGTGTGTTTAAGCAAATCTTTTCAGGGGGAGAAGTGAGCTAAGTCACTGTCACGATTGAGGAGTTTTATCAAGCTAAAACAGGGCGAATTGGCCGTGCTGATCGTGATCTATACAGTTTTATGCAAAAGCACTGCTATAAATGGGTGCAGGGAAATGCATTTTTTCATACAATAGCCGCACCTCGATATAGGTGCAAATAATGAGTAATACCACCCCTGATTTTCAAGCAGACGAATTTTTACTGGACCATTATGTAGGCAAAACGCCACTGGTGCGTTTGCAGCGTCTGGCTAGTCACACTCAAGCCACAGTACTTGCAAAACTCGAAGGAAATAATCCGGCAGGCTCGGTCAAGGACCGTCCAGCGTATAACATGATCATGCAGGCGGAAAAGCGCGGACAGATCAAACCGGGTGATACCTTGATTGAGGCGACCAGCGGAAATACAGGGATTGCATTGGCGATGGTTGCGGCCATGCGTGGTTACAAGATGCAGCTGATTATGCCGAATAACATGAGTCAGGAACGTAAGGACGCAATGCGTGCTTATGGTGCTGAACTGATTGAAGTGACCAAAGAGCAGGGCATGGAAGGTGCACGTGATCTGGCCTTGCAAATGCAGGCTGAAGGTAAAGGTCTGGTGTTAAACCAATTTGGTAACCCGGACAATGTCGAAGCGCATTACCTGACCACAGGTCCTGAAATCTGGCAGCAAACAGGTGGCAAAATTACACACTTTGTCAGCTCAATGGGTACGACTGGTACGATCATGGGCGTGTCTAAATATCTGAAAGAAATGAATCCGGATATTCAGATTGTGGGCCTACAGCCATCTGATGGTTCTAGTATTGCCGGTATCCGCCGCTGGCCAGAAGAATATTTGCCAACGATTTTTGATCGTAGCCGTATCGACCGTATTATCGATATTCCACAGATTGAAGCGGAACGCACCATGCGTAAACTGGCGCAAAAAGAAGGTATCAGTGCCGGTACATCTTCTGGCGGTGCAGTTTGGGCATCCATCAAGCTCGCAGAAGAAAATCCGGATGCAGTAATTGTATGTATTATCTGTGACCGTGGTGACCGTTACCTGTCTACAGGCTTATTCTCTGTACAAGACCCTGAATAATTTTTGAGAAATCTTTTATGCGCCTGCCTGTTTTAACTTTCGATATTGAAACCCAAACCGATCTTAAATCAGGCGCGCATCTGTTTGGTCTGGATCTGCCCGAGGCTGATCTGGATCAGGCCCTGACCAAGTTACGCCGTCAGGAATCAGGCTCGGACTTTCAGCGTCTGCCTTTGCATGAGATTGTCTGTATTTCCGGTTTATGGATGGATGAACAGGGTATGCGCCTGTTTTCTTTCAGCCGTGAACAATACAGTGAAGCAGAGATTTTAAAAAAATTCTTATCCATTTTTGAAAAGCGTCATCCAACTCTAGTCAGTTGGAATGGCTCACAATTTGACCTGCCGGTTATTCTTTATCGGGCCATGTATCATGGTTTATCTGCCCCAAGTCTGTTCGATCAGGGCGAAATCGATACGCAAAAGCGTTATAATAACTACCAGAATCGTTACCATCAGCGTCATGTTGATTTGATGGATGTTATGGCCATGTTTCATGCCCGTCATTTTCAGAAACTGGATGATGTTGCTCATTTACTGGGTTATCCAGGCAAGCGTGGTGATGGTGGCTATCATGTACCTGAATATGTACGTAACCAGCAATGGAACGCACTCACCAGCTATTGCGAAGGTGATGTGCTCAATACCTGGTTGGTCTATATTCGCTGGCTGTTGCTAAAAGGCCAGTTGATGTTGCCTGATTATCAGCATCTGGTGCAGAGTACGATTCAATACCTGCATACCCAGCCGCAACATGCAGATTTTTTATCAGTCTGGCGTGAAACCTCACAAAGAACTGAATTTACCCGTTTTGATTTTCCCATCTCCACATCCTAGGTTTTCATGAAACGTCGAGTACAACCACGTCCAGCGCCGCAATCCGAGTATATTTTTCAGGTTGAATCACTCTCACATGAAGGACGTGGCATCGCTCACTATGGTTCACATCCGGATCATCCACTTGAAAAGCATGGTAAGAAAGTCTTTATCCGCTATGCCTTGCCGGGTGAAACCGTACGTGCCCGCATTACCCGTGAAGTCAAAAAACTGGAAGAGGCGGATAGCCTTGAGTTGCTCAGTGAGGCTTCCGAGATCAGGGTCAAACCTGTGTGTCCACATTTTGGCGTATGCGGCGGCTGCAATATGCAGCATATCCATCCAGATGCCCAAATTGAACTTAAGCAGAATGTTCTGAAATCACATTTGCAACATTTTGCCGGGATTCAGCCTGTAGAATGGCTGCCACCGTTACGTTCACAACGTGAAGATTACCGTCGTAAAGCCCGGATTGGGGTGCGTTATCTGCCTCAAAAAGACAAGCTGGTGGTCGGTTTTCGTGAAAACCAGTCCAATAAGCTGACCTCGATTGACCGCTGCATGATTCTAGATCGCGAGTTTGGATCGGTTACACGTCTTAAACAATTGCTCCAAAGTCTCGATGGTCAGGCAGATATTGGTCATATAGAATTGGCTATGGGTGATCATGACATTGCGTTGCTCATTCGTGAAACCGCAGAATTATCGGTAACAGATGTCAACCGATTGCGCCAATTTACGTTAGAGAAAGGTTGGCAGCTTTATTTGCAGCCTGCAGGCCAAGATTATTTGAAGCGGATTGATGAGCCTGAACAGGCAGCACGCTTACACTATGGTCTTGATGACTTTGATGTGGAATTCGGTTTTAATCCATTGGACTTCACTCAGGTCAATTCAACGATCAATCCGCAAATGGTGCGCTTGGCATGTGATTTGCTTCAATTACAGCAGGGCGAACGCGTTCTGGATCTGTTTTGTGGATTAGGAAACTTTTCTTTGCCACTGGCGCGCTGTGTTGGTGCGTCTGGTCAGGTGGTTGCGGTTGAGGGAAGTGAGGAAATGGTGCAACGCGGTGCGGAAAATGCTAACAATAATGGTATTGCACAAGTTTCGTTCTATTCACAAGATTTAACCAAAGATTTTTCGCACCAGTCTTGGGCAAATCAAGGATTTGATGCATTATTAATCGACCCGCCACGTGCTGGAGCAGAAGAAGTCATGCATTATATTCCTCAGTTTGGTGCCAAAAGAATCGTTTATGTGTCATGTAATCCTGCTACGCTTGCAAGAGATGCAGGGCTACTGGTACAACAGGGTTATCAGCTAACCAAAGCCGGTGTGATGGATATGTTTACGCATACCGGACATGTCGAGTCGATTGCCTTGTTCGAAAAAGAAAATTAAATAAACGATCAAAGAGATGATGTATCTAAAAGTAGGAGAAGGGTATGGTCACAGTACGTGAGCAACTGCCTGGGCGGCTCACTGAGTTGTCACAGGAGGCGACTGTAGAACATGCCGAACAAGCACAGCAGGATCTGACTGAATGGTTAGATCGGGTTCGTGGCATATTAGACGGGGCTCCCCTGAAGCAGCTCGAAGAAGTTGCCCGTTTAACCTTAGAAAAAGAGCTACAAAGTACGATTCAGCATCGCTCTAATACCTTCTATACCGGTATTGAAATGGCGGATATTCTCGCGCATCTCTATGTCGATGAAGATACCTTGTCCGCTGCCATGCTTTACCGCGCAGTACGTGAAGGCGTCATGCCACTGGCAGAAGTGCAGGAAAAATTCGGTGAACAGGTCTACAGTCTGGTCAAAGGCACGCTGTCCATGGGTAAGCTGTCTGAGCTGATTGAAAAAAATAAACGCCTGGAAGATCACTTTAATAATAACCAGCGTGAACATCTGTCTGGCATTTACAAGATGCTGATTTCAGTGACAGAAGATGTCCGCGTCGTGTTAATCAAGCTGGCAGAACGTACCTATGCACTGCGCGAACTGGCCAATTCTTCACGTGAACGGCAAGAACGGGTCGCACGAGAAATTCTCACCATTTATTCTCCTCTAGCGCATCGTCTCGGGATTGCCCAGTTGAAATGGGAACTCGAAGATCTGGCCTTCCGCTATCTGGCGCCAGAACGCTATAAAGAAATTGCCTCTTTGCTGAATGAAAAGCGTCTGGAACGTGAACAATATATTCAGTTCGTGATTGATAAATTGCGTGAAGAGCTGGCAGAACACGGCATTGAAGCTGAAATTAACGGCCGGGTGAAGCACATTTATTCGATCTATCGGAAAATGAAAAGCAAAAGCCTGAGCTTCGACCAGCTGTATGACATCCGTGCGCTGCGTGTATTGGTGAAAAGTGTGCCTGAGTGTTATCACACGCTCGGGATCGTACATCAATTGTGGCGACATATTCCGCATCAGTTTGATGACTATATTACCAATCCGAAGGCCAATGGTTATCGCTCTTTACACACAGCTGTGATTGCGGAAAACAAGTCACTTGAAGTGCAGATTCGTACTTATACGATGCATGAAGAGGCTGAACTTGGCGTATGCTCACACTTCAACTATAAGGAAGGTTCGAAAAATACCGATACCTCCTTTAATCATCGTCTGCACTCCCTGCGTGCAGTGATTGAGCATTATCAGGAACGCAATGAAGCCAGTGCACATAAGGATGAAGAAGAGGAAGTTGAAAATTTTGAGCATATTCAAGATTTTGAAGGCTTCGAAAAAATCTATGTGTTCAGCCGTGATGGTGATATTAAAGAGTTACCACGAGGTTCAACCGTACTCGACTTTGCCTATCATGTACATACTGAAGTCGGCAACAAATGCTATGCAGCCCGGGTCAACCAGCGCTATGTACCTTTAACCTATGCCTTGAAAACTGGTGAACAGGTTGAGATTCTGACCAAGAAAGACCGTGAACCAAATCGGGACTGGTTGGTTAATTCACTGGGTTATATCAAGACTGCACGTGCCCGTGACAAGTTACGTCACTGGTTCCGTCAGCAGGATCGCAGTAAGAACCTGGAAGTGGGTCGTGAAATTCTGAATAAAGAATTGGCACGTCTAGCAATTCACCCGAAATCAATCGACTTGGGTGATTATTGCAACCATTTCAATGTGAAAAGTGGTGAAGACATTCTGATTGGTCTGGTGAATGGTGATATCAGCCTGCATGCCCTGATCAATCAGGTGAACCGTCATATGCATCTGGATCAGGATGAGCCTGAACTGGTGCTGAAACCGGCGTTGAATCCGCGTGCCAGCCATACCTTGTCTGCACATGGTATTCTGATTGATGGTCTGGATAACGTCGAACTGCATGTTGCCCAATGCTGTCAGCCGGTACATGGTGAATCGATTGCGGGTTATATCACGTTGAATCGTGGTGTAAGCATCCACAAGGTGGCTTGTCCAGATTATGTACGCATGATCTCGCAGGAACCGGAACGTGCAGTAGAAGCCGACTGGGAGATGCAGCCGACTCGCGGTCAGAGTGTACAGATTGTGGTGGAAGCCTATGACCGTCGTGGCTTGCTGAAAGACCTGACCCAGGTAATTTTCTCGGATCAGATCAATATCCGTCAGGTAAATACTATTTCTGAAGCAGATGGTATTGCCAATATGAAACTGCTGATCGAAGTTAAAGGTCTGGCTCAACTTTCCAAACTATTGGCCCGTCTTGAACAGCAGCCGGGAATTATCAGTGCACGCCGTCTGGTACAAGGTAACTAATTCTTCTTAGGCATGATTAGAAAAGCCCGCAATTCAATTGCGGGCTTTTTTGTTATAAGGTGTGCTTAAGAGGGAGAAGAGCAAATAACATGAGTGCCACGGAAATATTTGAACTGAGACGAAATAATCTAGCCAAAGTGATTGATCAGTTGATTGATAGCCAGCAGTTTAAAAATGGCAAAGAGATTTGCGAGCACTTTGGTCTGTCTGCAGCTTATATTACCCAGCTATTGAACAGTAAGCGCCAGATTGGAGAGAAGGCTGCACGAGAACTTGAACAGCAACTGGGTTTGGAATGTTTAATATTGGATCGTGCTGAAGCACCTGTCATTGAAGTGGCATCTAGTCCTGTAAAAATAACTTTGTTCCAGATGCAGGTTGTTGAGCAGCAAGCCTTTAAAATGAAAACTATAGATTCGGCAGAAAGACTTTTACCATGGCTTAAATTGGAACCTCAGCATTATGCCATTCAGGTGACAGGACAGTATTATTTTCCGAGCCTAAAAGCAGGCTGGTGGTTGGTCTGTGATGAGCAAGCCGTATTACAGTCATCTGGCTTGGTGTGTCTTTATTTAATTAATGGACTGCAGCTCATTGTGGAGCTGATGTCGGAAAACCAGGACAGCTATCAGATCCAAAGTCTGGATGAAAGCCGCAAGGTCAGTTTCCAAAAGTCTGATGTAGCTAAAATCCATCCTGTGATTGCCATAGTGCCTCAGCATTCAATTTTCTTAGACCAGAAAAAATTCAGCCCATCATAAGATGGGCTGAATAGTGAAATCGAAAACGGGCAGCTTATGGAAGCTGATTTTCGTCTTCAAATTCTGGTTTCACCTGAACAATAAAGTCCTGGCGATTCAGACCGCGCCACAGGGCAAAGGCTGTACCGATATAGATCGAAGAATAGGTACCGACAAAGACACCCACAAACATCGCAATCGAGAACCATTTCAGACCAGCACCGCCCATGATCATCATGGCCACTACAACCAGTAATAAAGTCATAGAAGTATGAATGGTACGGCGTAAGGTTTCAGTCAAGGCAATATTGATAATTTCAACAGGTTCGGCACCCCGGATCTTACGGAAGTTCTCACGGATACGGTCAGAGACCACGATATTATCGTTAAGTGAGAAACCGATGATCGCCAGTAGTGCAGCCAGAACCGTAAGGTCAAATGGCCATTGCATCATGGCAAAAATACCAATCGTCACCACGATATCGTGGAACAATGACAGTACCGCACCCATCGCCAGTTTGAACTCAAAGCGGATAGTGACATAGACCAGCATCAGCAAGAGGGCAAGAGCAACTGCACCCGCAGAACGCACATACAGCTCATTACCGACCTGTCCACCGACTACATCGACCTTAGGTACCTGAGCCGTATTGCCTGGCAGCTGAACTGCTGCAGTAACGGCTTTGGTAAGGTCTTCTGCTTCAATATCTTCCTGAACCGGCATACGTACCATCAGGTCACGTTCCGAGCCCAGCGTCTGCACGACAGCATCATCAAAGCCAGCTTTGCTGAGTGCCTGAGTTACATCATCAGGTTTTACCGGATTGGTATAGTTCAGCTCTGCTGAGACACCACCAGTAAAGTCCAGACCGAGGTTCAAGCCTTTGGTCGCAATAAAGAAGATGCTGGCAACCGTCAGGATGATAGAGAACACTGCCGCAGGCAATGCAATCTTCATAAACGGAATGATACGTTCGTCTTCAGGGCGACCGTACTGTTTCTGATTCAGTTGAGTATTTTCAGTCATCATCGATCTCCTAAATGCTCAACTTTTTCAAGTTACGTTTTTTGCCATAGATGATCTGTACGATCGCACGGGTTACGGTAATCGCCGTAAACATCGAGCAGACAATACCAATCATCAGGGTGACAGCAAAGCCTTTGATTGGACCAGTACCAATTGCGAACAGAATGAACGCGACCAGGAAGGTAGTTAAGTTCGAGTCGAAAATGGTGTTATAGGCTCGATCATAACCGGCCACAATTGCCTGTTTCGGCGAGGCGCCCCATTTCATTTCTTCCCGTATCCGCTCACAGATCAGTACGTTGGCATCGACCGCCATACCGATGGTAATCACGATACCCGCGATACCCGGCAGGGTGAGGGAAGCGCCAATCCACGACATCACTGTCAGAATCATCGCCAGGTTAACGACCAGCGCAAAGTTGGCAATTACACCAAACAGACGGAAGAATACGACCATCCAGATCGCTACTAGAATGAAGCCGATTTGGGTAGAGAGTACGCCTTTATCAATATTTTCCTGACCCAGACTTGGACCAATCACACGTTCTTCAACGAAATACATTGGCGCAGCCAGAGCACCAGCACGTAGCATCAAGGCAAGCTCAGAAGCTTCCTGAGGTGAGTCCAGACCGGTAATACGGAATTGAGAACCCAATACTGCCTGAATGGTAGCAGCGTTAATCACCACAGATTCGGTATATGGTGTACGCACTTCAGTTTGTGCACCTGTTGCCGGGTCTTCTACGTAGCTGATCTTTTGCTTGTTCTCAATGAACAGTACCGCCATACGTTTGCCTACGGCATTACGTGTGGCATCTGCCATCAATTTACCGCCAGCGCTGTCCAAAGTAATATTAACTTCAGCACCACCAGTATCCTGACTAAAGCCAGAAGATGCATTTTGTACACGTTCACCGGTCAAAATACGGTTACGGTTTAGCAATAACTGACGACCACTGTCCAGAGATTCATAAGCAAATGCCTGAGTTCCTGCTGGAGCTGTACCACTTAATTGGCCAGTATAAGGATCGATGTATTGATCATTCAGATCAGACACCAGACGGAATTCCAGGTTCGCCGTACGACCCAAGACACGTTTTGCTTCTGCGGTATCCTGTACACCCGGAAGTTCAACCACAATACGGTTGCTACCTTGGGTTTGTACCAGCGCTTCAGCCACACCTAACTCGTTAATACGGTTACGTAAAGTAGTTAAGTTCTGGTTCACCGCATAAGATTCGATTTCCTGCTTACGCGTATCGGTATAGTTGAGGCGTAAAGTCGAACCGGTTTCAGTCGCCACTGCCTGCTGATTGAATTCATTGCCATTACGGCGCAAGAAATCCATGACAGCAGCACGATCATCATTATTGGCAAACTGCACAACAATGGTGTTATTGCTTAAATTCAGGCTATTGAATTTCAGGTTGTTATCACGCAGCTGACGACGCAGGTCAGTTGCTGAGGTGTCCATGCGCTGTGCAATCGCCTTGTCCATATCCACTTCGAGCAGGAAGTGAACACCACCACGTAAGTCCAGACCCAGTTTCATTGGTTTGGCACCAATTTTCTGTAGCCATTCTGGAGTGGTTGGAGCAAGGTTAAGTGCTACGACGTATTCATCACCTAAACCACGGCGTAAAGCTTCTTTGGCTTTCAGCTGTGCTTCACTTGAATTTACACGTAATAAAGCAGCGTTATTACTAAAGCTATTGTCGTGAGTTGCAATATTTTCAGTTGTTAAAATCTGCTCTGCTTTTTGTACGATGCCTGCGTCAATCTGAGTACCGGCTTTGGCACCCGAAATCTGTACAGCAGGTTCATCTGGATACAAACTTGGCAGGGCATATAAAGTACTGACCACCAGGACAACCAGGATCAGCACATATTTCCATGCTGGGTAACGCATTCGTTTTCTTCTTAAAATGAAAAAGTCGTGCGGGGAGCACGACTAATTTTGATTAAATGTTATTTAAAGTGCCTTCAGGCAGAACTGAGATCACACTCGCGCGTTGAACTTTGACTTCTACACCGCGGCTCAACTCAACGACTGCGAAATCACCTTCAATTTTAGTGATTTTGCCCATTAAGCCGCCTGCAAAAACGACTTCGCTGCCTACGCCAAGACTGTCAACCAGAGCACGGTGCTCTTTGGCACGTTTTGATTGAGGGCGCCAGATCAAGAAATAGAAGATTGCAACAAAAACCGCAATCATCAAAAGGTTAGCCATCAAGCTTGGTTGTTGTGCAGCTTCACCTGCAGCGTGAGCAGTCGAAATAAATAGGCTCATTTCATTTTCCTAAAATAAAAAACTGGTGATCAACTCGATAATAAATTGACATATTCTTGCAATTTACCCTGTCTTTTTCCTCAGCGCAAATGCTGAAAGATTAATCTTGTGGACAAGGTGGAACTTCCAGGCCACGACGAGCGTAAAAGTCCTGAACAAATTCATCAAAAGTTCCGTTATCCAGCGCATTGCGGATATCTTCGGTAAAACGCTGGTAATAACGCAGGTTATGGATGGTACCGAGCATAGAGCCCAGCATTTCTCCACATTTCTCTAAATGGAACAGATAAGCGCGGGTAAAGTTCTGACAGGTATAGCAGTCGCAATGTGGATCAAGTGGGCTTTGATCATGACGGTATTGGCTGTTACGGATACGCACCAGACCATCGGTCACGAAATAATGACCGTTACGTGCATTTCGGGTTGGCATGACGCAGTCGAACATGTCTACACCGCGACGGATGCCTTCAACGATATCTTCCGGTTTACCGACACCCATCAGATAGCGCGGTTTATTTTCCGGCATTTTGTTCGGAAGATAATCTAGCACCTTGATCATTTCTTCTTTTGGTTCACCAACAGACAGACCGCCAATTGCATAACCGTCGAAGTCAATCTCAAGCAGGCCTTTTAAGGATTCATCGCGCAGGTCTTCATACATCCCGCCCTGAATAATTCCGAACAGGGCATTTTTATTGTTGAGTTCATCATAATGATGTTTCTTGCAGCGCTCAGCCCAACGTAAAGACAGCTGCAAAGATTTCTGCGCTTCTTCATGGGTTGCAGGATAAGGCGTACATTCATCAAAAATCATCACGATATCGGAGTTCAACGTATGCTGAATTTCCATTGAAATTTCAGGTGAAAGGAAAACTTTTGAACCATCGATCGGGGAGCGGAAGGTCACGCCTTTTTCTTCAATCTTGCGCATTGCACCCAGACTGAAGACTTGGAAGCCGCCTGAGTCAGTCAGAATCGGTTTATCCCATTTCATGAAACCGTGCAGGCCACCATGCTGCTTGATGACTTCAAGGCCCGGACGCAGGTATAAGTGGAAAGTATTACCGAGGATAATCTGTGCTTTAATACCTTCAACATCACGTGGCAACATGCCTTTAACCGTGCCATAAGTACCAACTGGCATAAAGACGGGTGTCTCTACTACGCCATGTTCAAGCGTTAAACGACCACGACGGGCACGACCCGACTGACCTAATTTTTCAAACTTCATAAGAGTTCCAAATCAAGGCGAAAAAACAGTTCGCTGATTACTAATGCGAATTAAAGGGCGCTATTTTCCTTGATTCTGACCTTAAACGCCAGCATTGTAGAGAATTCACTCTGTAATTTTATTTATCGATGAATAGAGGAAATATCAGGTGAAAGAGGTAAGTTTGCAGAAAATTGCTGTAAACGCTGCATAATTTCTTCCCGGCTCAAGGCACAGCTACCATCAGGTTCAGCCGCCATGGCAGCAATATGCTGGATCAATTTTTGGATATAGATATTGCTGTCGATAAAATAGGATTCCAGCGTCAGTAAATAGGCATCCTGCGCCACTTGCAAATAGTCATAAGGTTCCATAGCCAGCATTTGTTCCAGATCAATCAGAATATCCTTATCACTTTGTGAGAGTTTTAAACGTTTATTGACTCTCGGTTGAGACAGGGTCTGTCTGAAAGCTAAAAAGTCCTGCAATAAGCGACTGTCGGAATTGAGTTCAAGTGCAGATTGGCATTCACATTCGGGTTGGATCGGAACGCTGAGGAAAAAAATAATCGAATCTAGATCCAGACCATAAGCTTCAGATAATTTGCGTTTGGCTTGTTTAAAAGTTTCTAGCAATAAATCCAAGTGAGTAGCAGGAAGCTGTTTTTGTTGAGCTAAGACAGGATGGCCAAAACTATGCTGGGTTTTAAAATACTCTGCCAGCAAAGTTTTAAAAGGCATGAGTTCAGATTGTGAAGAGCTTTGGCTTTTATAGCGCCATTTTCGTACATTCCAGCGATCCCGTTCGGCCAGATATTGCTGTGGATCTTCAGGGTCCTGAAAAATGCTACGTTCTGTGGAAATCGCCAGATCATCCAGCAATAAAAATTCGTCAAAGACCAGACTACAGGCATAGATGTGGTCATCCTGATAGCGGTCATACAGCTGATAAAATTCCTTGACCAGCGTCTGTTGCAAGTGTTCTAAATAATCCAGCATGATTTTTTATTCTTTTTATTGGGTTTTTATAAGTGTATTGCTTTATCTCTCGCTATTGCATCATAAGCCAATGTATTGCAAATCAAAAACTATAAAATGTAATGATTTTTCTCAGTGAAAGTTCGGACGATAGTCAAAGTTTTGAGTCACGGTCTGGTCACGGAAAGGGCGTACTGCTTTCTTTCTGAGAAACATGTTATTGATAATATTGTGCGGGAAAATCTGAATCTGGTTATTGAAGAGTTCGACATTGCGGTTGTAGATGGTAATTGCAGCGCCGACATTTTCATTCTGTTCTTCAATTTCATTCATCATTTTCAGATAAATGTCATTAGTTTTCAGTTCAGGGTAGTTTTCAATCACCACATTCAGGCTGCGCATCAGTTCTTTATTCAGGTTTTCAACCCGTTGTAACTGGGCAATATCGGCATCCTGAATATTCAGGCTCATAATGTTCTGGCGCAGTTCAGTGACTTTCTCTAAAGTTCCTTTTTCAAAACTGGAATATTGCTCAACCAGAGGTTGCAGACCATCCAGGATTTTTAGTTTTTGCCGCTCATAGCTGGCGACATCGGACCATGCACGAATAGTGGAGTTATGATGACGCACAATGCTGTTACGAATCATGATAATGGCAATAATGACCAGAAGCGGGATAATGACAAAAACAAAAAATCCCATAAAAGTAGTCCCCAGAAAAAAATAATTATTTTAAAAATTGCGTCAGATCAGTATGTAACTTTTCCAATTCTATTAATTTAAACGTTCTGAGATGGCCACGCAATGTGGAAATATCGCTAATTTTATCGTGTTTACTGGATACCTCAAATAAATCATGTGGTCCCAGATAGCAGAGTATATGGCTTTCCGGGTGAAACAATAAATCGCCCTGACGCTGTTCAAAAAAGTCCGCTAGTCGAAGTACAAAACCAGGCGTGAGCATTTTGGCCATTTGCATCGGATCACTGCCAAAGAAATTTAACTTCTGGTTGGTGCGAATGTCGCTGCTGTGCCAGGGATAAGCATAAGGATAATGAAATTTCTTTCTGGAGGTAGTCACGGCTAGCCCCTGAATCTGAACATCAAAAACAAATACCCCCCAAAGGTCTTTATGTACCTGGGTCAGTTTGACCGGTTGACCTTCCTTATTGCGTACCTGAACTTCATGTACATAATGATATTGAAAGACTAGAACCTGATGTTGTTGACCATCTTCATCTTCCCAGACGGTGCTGGCATAGCGTGAAATTTCATTACTCAGAGAGCCCTGATTAAATACCGGGAACAGACGTTTTAAATGGCTAATAAAATGTAGGGGATTCAGTGGAATAGAAATATGTTGTGGCTGCCTCTGAAAAGCCAGCTGGTATTTTTTGGCGAGCGCCTCATCTTCCAGATAACGAATGACTTCATCCAGTGGCTTTCGATGTTCATAGCTGATATAAGCCCAGAATACCAATAGGCATCCAAAGAAAACACCGCTTTGCATCCAGATATTGGCAGGCGCTACAAAGATGCAGCCAATCAGAAAGAGTCCGATTCCGGCCAGAGCAAGCGGTAAATTATTTTCAAATTTTAAGCTAATTGGGCCATTCCAGGGGTGCAAGCCATCCAATAATTCCTGATAGCTTTTGGCCTGACGACCCAGATCCCAGAGCCGGGCGATATTGCGAAACACCACTTCATTTTTCTTACGTCGAATATGAATGGAATGCTGCACAGACTCGATCGGCATGGGGAGGTTTCCTGCTGATTATTGCGCTTGATCAATCAGCATGGCATCGCCATAACTGAAGAAGCGGTATTTGCTTTCAACCGCGTGCTTGTAAGCATTCAGGATGTTTTCGCGGTTAGATAGAGCCGAAACCAGCATGAGCAGGGTAGATTCCGGTAAATGGAAGTTGGTAATCAGACGATCCACCACTTTGAACTCATAACCCGGATAGATGAAGATTTGAGTATCACCGGTCCAGCCTTTCAGTTCACCACCATTGGCCTGAGCCGCACTTTCGGTCGCACGGGTTGCGGTCGTACCGACAGCAATCACTTTATTACCACGTGCTTTGGTGGCTTTGATCAATTCCATGGATTCATCCGATACCTGACACCATTCGCTGTGCATGATATGGTTTTCGATATCATTGGTACGAACTGGCAGGAAAGTACCTGCACCGACATGCAAGGTCACAAAGGTTTTCTGAATGCCTTTTTCTTCCAGTTTCTTCAGCAACTCTTCATCGAAGTGCAGGGAAGCGGTAGGAGCAGCAACGCTGGCCAGTTTTGTCGGATCATTGAAAACGGTTTGATAACGAACCGTATCAATCTCTTCCGCTTCACGGTTGAAATAGGGTGGAATTGGTAGCGCGCCGTATTTGTCTAAAACATCCAGAATCGGCTGAGAAAACTCGACAATAAACAGATTTTCATGACGGCCTTGAACGGTGACTTTGACTTCATCTGGACCAATAAATAATTCTGCACCAGCTTTAGGTGTATTGCTGGCCTTGATATGACAATGCGCAATGAACTGATCCATCATACGCTCAACCAGTACTTCAACTGCACCACCAGAGGCACGTTTACCTTTCAGGCGCGCTTTCATCACTTTGGTATCGTTCAGAACCAGCAAATCGCCTTCATTCAATAAATCCAGAATATCGGTGAACTGGTGATCGTGATATTGGCCATGTGCATCAAGGTGTAACAGGCGGGAAGCACTACGTTGTTCAAGAGGATAGCGAGCAATCAGCTCATCAGGGAGATCGAAACTAAAATCAGAAAGTTGCATGACAATTTACGATAAAAAAACTGCGGCTAGTATAAACTTTTTTCTTTTTTATGGCGGGAATTGCTCGATTATAAAACAAAAAAATAAGAATTGTTTTAAAATTAGGCAAATGTGTTTTTTCTGCGTTGACAAGTTTTTGAAACAGAGTAATATAGCCGTCATCCACTCCCGAGGTGGTGAAATTGGTAGACGCGGCGGACTCAAAATCCGCTGTCAGAGATGACGTGTCGGTTCGAGTCCGACCCTCGGGACCAAAATTCTGAAGAACCCCAAGCATATTAAGTCTTGGGGTTTTTTATTGCCTAAAAATAAGCATGTGGATGTGAGCTTCTTTGATTGATTGCATTCTTTTTTTTCAATTTTGAAAGAGTTATTTCAGAATAAGTACCTTAATCAGCACCTAAATAAACAAATTGTCTTTATTCTGAATATAAAAAAGCCCCACTCATCAAATTTTTCTTTTTCACCATCAAAAATAAAATTCAGGAGTGGAGCTAGATATTACAGTCTTAATAAATTAAGAAAATTCACCCGTTGAGCGTTCTTTGGCCCAGTCACGCAGGATAAATTTCTGCAATTTCCCGGTTGAAGTTTTTGGAATCTCGGTAATCACTACATCTTTAGGTACTTTAAAACGCGCCAGATGTTGCTTGCAGAATTCGATAATCTCTTCTGCTGTGGCAGTTTGTCCTACTTTCAGTTCGACAAAGGCACATGGCACTTCCTGCCAGCGAGGATCTGGTTTTGCCACCACGGCTGCCGTGAGAATAGCAGGATGCTGATAGAGCACTTCTTCCACTTCCAGCGATGAAATGTTTTCACCACCCGAAATAATCACATCTTTAGAGCGGTCAGTGATTTTTGCATAACCATCAGGTTGGCATACTGCCAGATCGCCAGTATGGAACCAGCCACCGGCAAAGGCTTCTGCAGTTGCTTCCGGATTCTTTAAATAACCTTTCATGACGATGTTGCCACGGAACATGATTTCACCCATGGTCTGACCATCATGTGGCACTTCCTGCATAGTGTCAGGATCAAGCACTTTCATGCCATCTTGCAGTGGATATGGTACACCTTGACGAGAATGCAGTTGTGCCTGCTCCTGAATTGACAGATCTGACCAGCCTGCCTGAGACGCACAGAGCGCAGAAGGGCCATAGGTCTCGGTCAAGCCATAGACGTGAGTTACATTGATACCGATATTGCGCATGCCTTCAATGATTGCAGCGGGAGGCGCAGCACCCGCCACCATCACTTCTACGCGGTGATCAAACTTGGTCTTTTTCTCTTCAGGGGTATTGATCAGCATCGACAGCACAATGGGTGCACCGCAGAAATAATCCACTTTATGTTCAGCAATCAGCTTAAAGATCAGTTCCGGATCAACTTTACGTAAGCAGACGTTCGTACCACCATTGGCTGCCATGGTCCAGGCAAAACACCAGCCATTACAGTGGAACAGCGGTAAGGTCCATAAGTAAGTGGCACGCGGCATCATGCCACAAGCAATGATATTACTGGCTGCATTAATATAAGCGCCACGGTGATGGTAAACCACGCCTTTCGGATTGCCTGTGGTTCCAGAAGTGTAGTTCAGGCTAATCGCATTCCATTCATCATCCGGTAAATGCCATTCAAAATTGGCATCGCCTTGAGCTAGCCAGTCTTCATATTCAATCTGGCCGATACGGGTATCTTCACCCTCGAATTCTTCATCAGTCACGTCAATCACATAAATGTCTTGCTGTGGAACCAATGCCAAAGCTTCTGTTGCAACTGCGGAAAATTCTGGATCGACCAGCAGTACTTTGGTCTCAGCATGTTCCAGCATGAACGCCAATGTTTTGGCATCCAGACGGGTATTTAAAGTATTCAGGACCGCACCCGCCATTGGCACAGCAAAGTGTGCTTCGATCATCGCAGGTACGTTTGGCAGTAAAACTGAAACGGTGTCATTTTTACCGATGCCTAAATTCTGGAGCTGGTGGGCAAACTGACGGCAACGATTGTATTTTTCACGCCAGGTAATACGACGCTTACCATGAATGATCGCATTTTGATTCGGGTAGATATAAGCCGCGCGATCGAGATAGCGTAAAGGTGACAGCGCTACAAAATTGGCAGGGGTGCGCGGTAATTCATCGTATGCCTTAACCATTGTAAAACTCCGTTCTATATTTATTTTTCATATCCTGTTAAAAAAGATATGCAATTCTTGGAAGTCTTGCAGTTATGCTTTAGTCGAGTGCGAATGTATAATTTTAAAAATTTAAATAATTGAATATTAATAAAATTATTTTTAAGCACCGATTTTTTTGAACCTATGGGTTCCCATATTTGCCTTTTTAGGTATTTTACTCTAAATGGGTGTTAAATATAGCCTCAGCCAAGGAATAATAATGAAAATACAACAGGCGGATGCAACATGGCGCAACTGGTCAGGAAGCCAGTACAGTTCTCCTCAAATTTTTGAGCCTAAAGAAATTAATGAATTGCAAAATCTGGTGAAGTCACATGCGCAGTTTCGTGTGGTGGGTGCAGGACATTCATTCAGTGCGCTAGCCAAAACCGATGAGGTATTGATTCGTCTGGATCATTTCAAAGGCGTGATAGATGCAGATGAAGCGACAGCTCAATGTACTGTACAGGCAGGTACGCGTTTATATGAGTTGGGTGAATATCTAGCCCCTCTTAATCAGGCTTTGATCAATCAAGGCGATATTGATCAGCAAAGTCTGGCGGGTGCAGTCTCGACCGGTACGCATGGCACGGGAATTGATTTGCCGTGTTTATCTGCTTTCGTTCAAGGCTTTGAATTACTGACTGCAGATGGCGAATTATTGCAATGTGATGAGCAGCAAAATACGGAAATTTTTCAGGCAGGGCGGGTAGCACTGGGCAGTCTCGGAATACTCACCAAAATCACCCTGCAAAATCGGCCGCGTTATAAATTAAAAGAACAGATCCGGTTGTGTCCGTTAAAAGACATATTTTCCAATATCGATCAATGGAAACATCAGTATCGGCATATTGAGTTTTGGGCTTTTCTGTATGCTGATCAGGTCATGCTGAAAACGCTGGATGAAACGGATGAATGCATTCAGCCGAGAAAAGAAAGCTGGCCATCAGAAGATAGTTTATTAATGTTGTGCTCGGAATTGACAAGGTTATTGCCGTCTACCAATCCTTATCTGCAAAAGCTGCTCGGTGTTTTTGTCAAACCGACCTGTTTTGTGGATTGGTCCAGTCAGATTTTCCCCACACCGCGTAATACCCGATTTAATGAAATGGAATACCAGATTCCGGTCGAACTAGGCTTGCAGTGTCTGGAAGAAGTGCTGCATTGTTTAAGGCAGCATCGTGTGCCGATGTTCTTTCCGATCGAGTTTCGTTATGTCAAAGCGGATGACATCTGGCTCAGTCCGTTTTATCAGCGGGATTCAGTTTCAATTTCTATCCATCAGTTTTATAAGCAGGATTATCACGTCATTTTTAATCTAGTGGAACCGATTTTTCAGAAATATCAGGGGCGACCGCATTGGGGGAAATTGCATAACATGCATGCTGCATCACTGCGTGATTTATATCCAAAATGGCCTGAATTTGTGGCGCTACGTCAGCAACTGGATCCGCAGAAAAAATGGCTGAATCTCTACTTGAAACAACTGTTTCTGGCTAAGTAGCAGGAGTAAAAGATGCGATCAACTTATTTTCAGCAATTGACTCAAGACCTAAAACAGCAGGGTACAGGTACACCACAACTGATTCTGGATTTGGTTCAGTATCAGCATAATCTGGATGTTGTGCAGGCAAAACTACCTCCGCAGTTAAAGCCTCGTCTGGTGGTGAAATCTCTGTCCAGTACTGAGTTGCTTCAATTCGCTAGTGAAAAGCTGAATACCCAGCGTTTTATGGTATTTCATCTGCCACATCTTCGGGAAATTATCGGAGCATTTGAGCAAGCGGACATTCTACTCGGTAAGCCAATGCCGGTTCATGCAGCGCAGCGCTTTTATCAAAGCTGGTTTGGTCAAATGGACTTAAATACTCAAGTAAATATTCAATGGCTGATCGATAGTCAGGCACGTCTGGAGCAGTATCTGCAACTCGCCCAAAACCTGAATGTCTGCCTGAATATAAATATTGAAATTGATGTGGGGCTGCATCGCGGAGGAGTAAGCAGTCAGGAACAGTTTGTAGCCCTACTCAAGCTGATTCAGCAGCATCCTCTGAATCTAAAATTTTCCGGATTAATGGGCTATGATGCGCATGTAGCCAAACTGCCAAAGATTCTCAAAAGACTTGAAAAAAGTTATCAGCAATCACAGCAGATTTATCAACAATTCAAGATGACGCTGCAGCAATTTCCTGATTTATGGCATGAAAACCTATGTTTTAATGGTGGCGGCAGTCCGACCTTTATGCAGCATTGCCAGCAGAGTGTTTGTAATGATCTGGCTTTTGGTTCCATGCTACTTAAACCCAGTGACTTCGATCTGAAAAATCTCTCTGCTTTAAAATGTGCCTTGTGGATTGCCACACCAATTTTAAAAGTGCTGCCTTATGGCCAGATTCCCGGTCTGGAAGTATTTAATTATCTACCGCATCAGTATAAAGCATTATTTATTTATGGTGGCTACTGGCAGGCGGACTATTATTTTCCAGAAAAAAGCCAGCCGCATATTTTATATGGACGCAGTAGCAATCAGGAAATGGTTCTGGTATCGAAATCTTGCGAACTGAAAGTCGATGATTATGTGTTTTTAAGACCAACTCAAAGCGAAGCCATCATTCCCCAGTTTTCTCAATTGTATGTCTATATCGAAAGGCAATTTGAAGCGTGGCAAACCTTTAGAGAATAAATAATTCTTGAGTGAATAATGATCTTAACTCATTGCAGCTCAAAAGAACTTTTTGGTGATAAATCCTATTTTTATTAGGGAAAAGGTTTAATCATTGGCTCAAGCCGTGTAAAATTCTAGGCGATTTTTTATTTATCCACCGTTTTTATCTTTTGAGGTTCTCCCTCGATCATAATCTCGCGGTGACATGCTCCATGGTACGGGGCATCACTCCTTAAGGATTTCATATGCCAATTATCACTTTGCCAAATGGCGATCAAAAACAGTTTGATCACGCCGTATCTGTGATGGAAGTTGCTCAAAGCATCGGTCCTGGTCTTGCAAAAAATACCGTTGCAGGTCGTGTAAACGATCGTCTAGTGGACGCGTGCGATCTGATTACTGAAGACGCAACCTTACAAATCATCACGCCTAAAGATGAAGAAGGTGTCGAAATTATTCGTCACTCTTGCGCACACTTGGTGGGTCATGCCGTTAAGCAATTGTTCCCAGAAGCAAAGATGGTCATTGGTCCAGTCATTGAAGAAGGTTTCTACTATGACATCTGGATGCCACGTCCATTTACTTTAGATGACATGGCTGCGATTGAAGAGCGTATGAAAAAGCTCATCGATCAAGACTATGATGTCGTGAAAAAAATGACTCCGCGTGATGAAGTGATTGCAGAATTCACAGCCCGTGGTGAAGAATACAAATTGCGCCTGATCGCAGACATGCCTGAAGAAACTCAAATGGGCCTGTACTACCATCAGGACTATCTGGATATGTGCCGTGGTCCGCACGTACCAAATACCAAATTCTTAAAATCATTCAAGCTGACTAAAATCTCTGGTGCTTACTGGCGCGGTGATGCGAAGAACGAACAGCTACAACGTATTTATGGTACAGCTTGGGCTGATAAGAAACAGCTTGCAGCGTATGTAAAACGTATTGAAGAAGCGGAAAAACGTGACCACCGTAAAATCGGTAAAGCCTTAGACTTGTTCCATATGCAGGAAGAAGCACCAGGTATGGTGTTCTGGCATCCGAACGGCTGGACCATTTACCAAGTGCTTGAACAATACATGCGTAAAGTTCAGCAAGAAAACGGCTACCTTGAAATCCGTACTCCTCAAGTGGTGGATTTCACCCTTTGGGAAAAATCAGGTCATGCGGCAAACTATGCTGAAAACATGTTCACGACTCATTCCGAGAACCGTAATTATGCCGTGAAACCGATGAACTGTCCTTGTCACGTGCAAGTGTTCAACCAGGGTTTAAAATCATATCGTGATCTTCCAATCCGTTTAGCGGAGTTTGGTTCATGTCACCGTAACGAGCCATCAGGTTCTTTACACGGCATCATGCGTGTACGTGGCTTTACCCAAGATGATGCGCATATTTTCTGTACTAAAGAACAAATCGGTACCGAAGTTGCAGACTTTATCAAATTGACACTAGACGTATACAAAGATTTTGGCTTCGAAGAAGTACAAATGAAGTTGTCGACTCGTCCTGAAAAACGTGTAGGTGATGATGCACTTTGGGATATGGCAGAAAAATCTTTGGCAGATGCTTTAGATGCTGCTGGCCTGGATTGGGATTTACAACCAGGTGAAGGTGCATTCTACGGTCCGAAGATCGAATTCTCATTGAAAGATTGCTTAGGCCGAATCTGGCAGTGTGGTACCATTCAATGTGACTTCAACCTTCCAGAACGTCTGGATGCCTCTTATGTTACTGAAGACAACGATCGTGATCAGCCTGTGATGTTGCACCGTGCAATTCTTGGCAGTTTCGAACGTTTTATTGGTATACTGATTGAACACTACGCGGGCTTTATGCCACCTTGGTTATCACCAGTGCAAGCGTGTGTCATGAATATTACTGATGCTCAAGCCGAGGCTTGTGAGTCAGTCGTCGCGAAACTTAAAGAAAACGGAATTCGTGCAATTTCTGACTTGAGAAATGAGAAAATCGGCTTTAAGATTCGTGAACGTACTTTAGAGCGTATTCCTTACTTATTGGTACTTGGGGACCGTGAGGTAGAGGAAGGTACTGTGAATGTCCGTACCCGCTCAGGAAAAAATTTGGGTACTATGTCAATCGATGCTTTCGTTGACTTAGTAAAAGCAGCCGTTGCCGAACGCGGCCGGTACATTGTGGAGTAACAGCGATTAAACAGCCTGACCGTAATCAACAGGGCGGTAATAAATCAAACCGTCCTGCCTTGAATGATGAAATTCGTGCTAAAGAAGTTCGTCTTGTAGACGAAAATGGTGAGCAAAAAGGTATTGTAAGCCTTGCGGAAGCATTGCGCGCAGCAGAAAATGTTGAGCTTGATCTTGTTGAGATCGTAGCCAATGCTGAGCCACCTGTTTGCAAAATCATGGACTTCAATAAGCATTTGTTTGATCTGAAACAAAAGCAGAAAGAAGCGAAGAAAAAACAACATCAAGTCCAGGTGAAAGAAATCAAGCTACGTCCTGCGACAGATGTAGGTGATTACAACGTAAAATTACGTGCAATCATCAAATTCCTTGAAGAAGGAAACAAGGTTAAAATTACCCTGCGTTTCCGTGGTCGTGAAATGGCTCACCAGCAACTGGGTCTGGCTCAACTGCAAAAAGTTGAAGCAGACGTCGTTGAATATGGTGTTGTTGAACAAGCACCAAAAATGGAAGGTCGTCAAATGGGTATGCTGCTTGGTCCTAAAAAGAAAAAGTAAGCATCTCTTGATGAAAAAAGCCCTGCATTTGCAGGGCTTTTTTATGAGGTAACTTAATTTTTTATTGAGTAGGGTAGGATTTTCCTGCTTCTACAATCGGAATATTGGCCTCAGTGGGTACATAAATTATTTGTTGAATACGACCTTCACGTAGGGCTTCACCAAATGCACCAATAAATTCCTGCTTGCGATATTCAGGATAATCTTTAGCTGCCTGCCCAACGAGTTTAATAGCTTCTGCACGCAGTTTGGCACTTTCCAGTTCCGCTTTTGCAACTTGCACTTGAATCATTTTAGATTGTTCTGCTTCAGCCAATGCTGCCTGACCATCCATCCCTTGTTTCCAAACTTTATAATGTGGCCAGCCAAACAATAGCAGTAAAATGACAATCAATAAAAAGAAGAGCAAGCCCAATAGCATGAATGGACTTAGGGCGTTGCGACGGACATAATTCATAGTGCACCTACGGCAGATTTTTTTATCTATGGTATTTATTGAATGTTTTATTCTGTTTCAGAAAAGCATAGCCGAAATTTTATGTAAATCAACTATATGTGGTGATAGGGGAAAGTCCCAACCAGAACACCATTTTTTAATAACTGCTTTTTATCCTTTGAAATCTGATGAGATAAATTTCTTTCAGCTTAAACTTCATGATTAAAATTGCTTTTGAATCAGCCTTTATGATCTTAAATTCCAAGCACTGTACATGGCTTGAATAATTTCCTTGGCTTGCTGGCGGGAAAACATCGATAAATGAATCCGGAATAATCTTAAACAGAGTCGGTCGCGCCAACTGGGCTGACAAAGAATAAAATCGAGAGCGCCATCCCGCTGATTAATTTGATGAGCGGGAAGTCTGGTTAGCCAACGTTTGGTACGGGCTTTAATTGAATCATATTGAGGATTGATAAAGCTATAATGGACGGCTTCACGATATAAACACAGGCTTATCCGGTAACCTGCCAAAGTGTAATAAATTGTCCGCGAGGTGATTTTTAGTTTAATGCTATATACCAAGAGCGATAGCATCAGGAAACCCAGCATATAGCCATAAAAGCTTGGAGACTCCTGCCATAAAAATACCAATCCTCGAATAAAACTGGAAGGAGGATCTGGAGTATGAAGGTATAAGGTCATCAAAATTCCAATGGGATAGCAAAGAAGGAGAAGTCCCATATGTTTCATCGTCTGGGCACTTTGATGAAACAGAATAATATCTGATGTGCTCATATTATTATTTTTATAATGAGTGAAAATTGAACACTTTCAAGCTTAAGGATTCTGTCCTAAAAAAGAAAGACCCATTCGGGTCTTTCTTTTCGTTGAGGATCAGCTTTGCTGCTCGTTAGATTCATTTTTTTCAGCTAACAGTTTTTTGCCAATCGGAATCTGACGAGGCAATTTTTCTTCTGGCACATTGCGCTGCAATTCGATTTTCAATAAACCATTTTCAAATTCAGCTTGTTGTACCTCTACATGTTCATCCAGTCTTAAAGACAATTTGAATGAACGGTGGGCGATGCCTTTATGCAGGAATTCCACAGTCGTATCTGAATTTTCTTCCACCGCTTTACCGCTAATGGTCAGAACCTGATTTTCCAGATTGATCTCTAGCTGGTCTTCATTGAATCCGGCAGCAGAAACCACAATGCGGTAATTGTTGTCGCCGGTTTTTTCAATGTTGTAATGTGGATAGTTCGGTGCCTCACTTTGCATTGCATAATCAAAAAGGTCATTAAAGCGGTCAAAACCGATACTACGACGGAATAGTGGGCTAAGACTGAAATTGCTCATTGATCTTACCTCCTGATCTCAGAAAAGTTTTTTAAACAACATGCAATTCTTCAATATGAACTCAGTGATTAGAAACAATCTCCTGAATAGATCATTGCTCTATTTCTAATATAGGATTGAGGCGAAGCTTTTCAAGCCTCAAGATTTAAAAATATTTGAACCCATCTTGAGCTAAAAATAATGCTTTGAATTTAGCGATTTTACTGCTGAATCTATAACAAAATATGCGGAAGTAAGGCTTTAAATCATGCTATAACTAGATCAAATTTCAATAATGTCATGTAAAAACGAAAAGGTAACAGGTAATAACATGATTGATCTCTATTATTGGGGAACGCCCAATGGCCATAAAATTACCATCGCATTAGAAGAAATGGGCTTGGAGTATAAAATTTTCCCGATCAATATTCTGGAAAATGACCAGTTTCAACCTGATTTTTTACGTATCTCTCCAAATAACAAAATTCCTGCGATTGTGGATCAGGATGGCCCGCGTGGTGAACCGATTTCAGTCTTTGAATCTGGCGCGATTCTGCAATATTTGGGTCGTAAAACCGGCCTGTTTTATCCGGATGATGAGCAGCAACGTGTTGAAGTTGAGCAATGGCTAATGTGGCAAATGGGTGGCTTGGGTCCAATGCTGGGGCAGAATCATCACTTTAGCCGTTTTGCTCCTGAGCGTATCCCGTATGCCACTGATCGCTATGTCAATGAAACCAAGCGTCTATACGGGGTTCTGAACAAACAGCTGATTGGTCAAAAATATGTAGCCGGTGAGTATTCGATTGCGGATATGGCTATTTTGCCATGGGTGTTACGTCATGAATGGCAGCAAATTGATCTGGCAGATTATCCGGAAGTACAGGAATATGTGACACGCCTGACTGCGCGTCCAGCGGTGCAAAGAGCGTTAGCAATACAGGTCAGATAAGTCTGGCCTTTGTGCTAAACTAGATAAAAGTAGATTAAACCACCTTTGGGTGGTTTTTTATTGGGTGAGTATATGAAAGATTTTTTCCTGAACTTTACTAAAATCGTGGAAACAAATCCTCGAATTTACTGGAGTATTATTTTCGGTATCGCAGCTTGTCTGCTGCTGTTTATTGCTGAAATTGTGCATGTGGATCAGGTGATCAGTGCCTTGAATACCAAGGATCGTCAGATTTTAAATACAGCTCTTGAGCCGATCACCCAGAAATATCAATGGTCACGTATTTTGGTCATGGTTATGGCTATAGTCTGGGCGAATTGGGAATATCTTAAAGCCAAGAAAAAACTGGGTTTAAGCCGTTAGTCTCGGGATGTCCCTGTTTCTGCTCTTTCTTGCCGCTTTTGGTGCAGCCACTTTATTACCGCTGCAGTCGGAAGCGGTTTTGCTGGGTTTATTATGGCAAGGGAGCTATTCGGCGGCCTTGCTCATCATGATCGCAAGTGCTGGAAATATCTTGGGTTCCTGTGTGAACTGGTATCTGGGGTTCAAGATTGAGCAATATAAGCATAAAAAATGGTTTCCAGTCTCTGAGCAGCAGATGCTGAAAGCCCAAAGTACCTATCAGAAATACGGCTATTGGTCATTATTGCTGAGCTGGGTGCCGATTATTGGCGATCCAATTACATTAATTGCCGGTTTGCTTAAGGAAAATTTTACCCGTTTTATCTTGATAGTCAGTATTGCCAAAATTGGACGTTATCTGTTTGTCTATTGGGCTTATGCGATGTTTTAAAAAAAGAGGCATAAAGCCTCTTTTTATTTATATTCATCATTAGTGCGCAGAATTTTCTTGATTGAAAAACCTTTGCACATCAGAACTAAAAATTATTTTTCATTTCCTTTGGTAATATCAACTCCAAACAGATCCTTGGTTCTCGCCCAGCTGATGGCAACCACCAGTAGGGTCATGCTGCCACCAAACACTGTAGCCATAATCGTACCCATATATCTCGCAGCCAAACCAGACTCAAAAGCACCCAGTTCATTACTAGACGAGACAAACATGCCGTTTACTGCAGCAACCCGGCCACGCATATTATCGGGTGGATAAATCTGTAAAATCGTTTGGCGAATCACCACTGAAATACTGTCACAAGCCCCGGTCATGGCAAGAGCAAACAGAGATAGCCACATCGAGTTGGAGAAAGCAAATAGTAAAGTAAAGACACCGAAACCTGCGACTGCAAGCAGCATATTACGCCAGGCATGTTGCGTAGGCGGAAAGCGGGTCAGGACAATCATGGTTATCAGCGCACCAATGGAAGGAGCAGCCCGTAAATAACCCAAACCCTCTGGACCAACTTTTAGAATATCCTCTGCAAAAATCGGTAAGAGGGCAATCACCCCACCAAACAATACCGAAACCAGATCTAGAGAAATCGACCACAGTACAATTTTGCTGTTCCAGATAAAACGGAAACCATCGCCCAGACTATGCAGGACATTTTCAGTTTCAATTTTAGGAAAATCGCGCTTTTGCAATAAGTTAATCAGAACAAAACAGATGCTGACCAGTACTGTGACAGTTAGAAGACTGGTTTCCCGACCTAAAAATGCCAGCATAAAACCACCGAGCATCGGCCCGATAATTACACCACTTTGCCAGCCAATTGTGGTCCAGGTCGCTCCATTGGCATAGAGTGCACGTGGAATCAGAAAGGGTTTTAGTGAAGTTGCTGAAGGATTATAAAAGCCACGAATGGTACCCAGACAGAAAATGACGGCATAAATTCCCCAAGATAATTGACTGGTGCTGAGGTTTCCCAAGCCGTGATAATGAAACAGTGACCAGAGAATAAGCGGCATCGGAATGGCGAAAAATAAACAGATTTTCATAATAGTCTGCTTATTAAAACGATCCGCAACATATCCACCCCATAAAGAAAGGGAAATAAATGGAATCGCCTCTGCCAGACCAATCAGTCCTAAGGTCAGCGGGTCTTTGGTAATCTGATATAGTGAATAGGCAACAATAATTTCCTGAATCAGAATGGCTAAAGTCAAACAAAACTGATTTAAGGTGACAATAGAAAAGTCTCGGTAACGGAGTGCGGCAAACGCATCGGACTGAATGTGCATAAAAAGCTGCAACTGAAAAAATTGACAAATTATAAAGTGATATCACAAGCAGTATATAAATTCATCATTCAATTCTTATTGTAAAAAATGCTAAGTTTGCAGATTCATCAAGAAAAAAAGACTAGTGCTTTTGTTTTAAGCAAAGATGCATTAGAATATCGGCTCCCTTACCTGCAGGGCGTTCTTGCAATGGTGCAGACGTGCCGAACAGGTGTTCAAAAGAGGTTGTTATGCCTAAGATGAAAACTCGCCGTGGTGCAGCTAAACGCTTCAAAGCGACTGCTAACGGTTTTAAGCGTAAACAAGCGTTCAAACGCCACATTTTGACCAAAAAATCTGCTAAGCGTATTCGTCAATTGCGCGGCTGTGTAATGGTTCACGTAAGTGACGTTGCTTCAGTTCGTCGTATGTGCCCGTACATCTAAGGAGATTATAAATGGCTCGTGTAAAACGTGGTGTACAGGCTCATCGCCGTCACAAAAAAATTCTTGCTCGCGCTAAAGGTTACTATGGTGCTCGTTCACGCGTTTACCGCGTAGCGTTCCAAGCGGTAATCAAAGCTGGTCAATACGCTTACCGTGACCGTCGTCAGAAGAAACGTCAATTCCGTGCTCTATGGATTGCGCGTATCAACGCTGGTGCACGTCAAAACGGTTTATCGTACAGCCGTATGATCGCTGGCTTGAAAAAAGCTCAGGTTATCATCGACCGTCGCGTACTTGCTGACATCGCTATGCATGACGCAGTTGCGTTTGCAGCTCTAGCTTCTAAAGCTAAAGATGCGTTGGCTGCATAAGTCTTTATGACTTAGAAAAAAGACCGCTTTTAGCGGTCTTTTTTTATGCTTAAATAAAATCAGTGGGATCTTTGATTTTTTAAATCATTTATTTATTGATTTGGTGGAGATTAAAGCTCCACCAAGCTAAAGTGATTATTTATAGACAATATATTTTATTAAAGTCCGAAATAGTAGCCAATCAGACAGATCACAATCGTGATCAGAATCAGTTTGATCACACTTGAAGCACCGGTTTTATGGTGACTTTGTGGTCGTTCAGCTTTAGAGACTTTGACCGCGCGATCCTCAGTATTCATCCCTGTAAAAGGATCAGGCGTCACTTTAGGAGTGAGTTGTGCGGTTTTATAATGATTGGCCACTTTCACAATGAACTTGGCACTGATTTCATCGATTTTTTGTGCAAAGTGGCGCAGATTTAATTGCTGCTCTGGATTCAGTACCTGACCATCATCGTTATAAGGGTGTTGAATCTTCGTCTGAATAAAATCACTTAATGCATCCAGACGGTACAAGGTCTGATGAGCATAATCAGATGAATAATCCGTTGGGATTAAAGCAAGATGACTTGGATTTTCTGAGTGAGACTGAATCGTTGGGGTAGTACCGTAATAAGGCAAACCAGTATAAGTAGGCTCAGTGAATCCTTGAGCTAAATGATGTTCAAATAATTCCTGTTCAGTATAGGTATGAATATCATCCCAATTTGGCTGCACTAGATCAGCATCAATTCTTTTGGCCAGTTTACTGTTCAGTTCGTAACGCCAGAATACTTCATGACGTAAAGGCGACTGTTGGGCTTCCGGTGCTTCATAATCATTATCAGCGGTATACCATTCAGCCAGTTCCTTACCGATCATCCAGGCGGTTTTACCTTGAGCATGATGACTGATAATCACATGAGCCAAAGGAACCAGTTCGACATTGGCATTAGGGTTATTTTCATCTTCCAGTAAATGTGAAGAATGTAGACTAATACGACGAACCCCTTGTTTTTTCAGACCTTCTAACCAGATTTGAAAGTGCTGTGCCAGTAAATGCTGGGAAATCAGATCTCGAAAAGTTAAATGGTGCTGATTAAAAATGGAGTGATTCAGCCAGCGGCTGAAACTGAGATCCTGAGTTAAAAACTCATTGCCATAAGTGACGAGGGTCAGTTGCTGTTTCCAAATTTGATCGAGTGCCATAGTGATTTGATCTGATTGATATTATGTTTATCTTATACTTTTTATAATTCATGATGCTATTCTAATTTTCATTAAAAGCGCACTTCATCAACTCGCCTAAAAACTGTTAGAATATGGGGTTTTTAAAAATATTTCTAACCTGTTGCTTTGAGAGTTACTATGTCACTGGAAGCCCTGACCACTGAAGCGCTCGCTGCGATTGCAGCAGCTCAAGACCTTGCTGCACTTGATCAAGTACGAGTGCAATTTACGGGGAAAAAAAGCCAGCTCGCGGAACAATCTAAGTCGCTGGGGAAAATGGATCCTGAACAACGTAAAGCGTTCGGGGCACAAATTCACGCAGTTCGTGAAGCCATCACAAGTGCTTTGACACAACGTCAGGCTGAACTGCAAAAAGCTGCACTAGAACAAAAGCTTGCTAGTGAAACAATTGATATTACCTTGCCCGGTCGTGGCCAACAGGTGGGCAGCATCCACCCAGTGACCCAAGTACAAGAACGTATCTGTCAATTCTTCACCAAAGCAGGGTTTACAGTAGCGACTGGTCCAGAAGTTGAAGATGACTATCACAACTTCGAAGCATTGAATATTCCGGGTCATCACCCTGCACGTGCCATGCACGACACTTTCTACTTTGATGTGAACCATCTGCTACGTACCCATACTTCGGGTGTACAGATTCGTACCATGGAAACCCAGCAGCCACCAATTCGTATCGTGTGCCCAGGCCGTGTATACCGTTGTGACTCTGACCAGACACATTCACCAATGTTCCATCAGATCGAAGGCTTATACGTTGCTGAAAATACCAGCTTTGCTGAATTAAAAGGTTTATTGGTAAACCTGCTAAACGAATTCTTCGAAAAAGATTTGAAAGTGCGTTTCCGTCCGTCTTATTTCCCGTTCACTGAGCCAAGTGCTGAAGTGGACATTATGGATGAGCGTGGCAAATGGTTAGAAGTTTTGGGTTGCGGTATGGTGCATCCAAATGTACTTCGCGCTGCGGGTATTGATCCAGACAAATACAAAGGCTTTGCATTTGGTTTAGGTGTAGAACGTTTTGCAATGTTGCGTTATGGCATTAATGACCTGCGTATGTTCTATCAAAACGATGTGCGTTTCTTACGCCAGTTTGCTTAAAACTTTTATTTAATCCTCTCCTAACCTCTCCTTTAAAAAAGGAGAGGGACTCCGCGAAAAGATAGGAGTTCTCTCCCTTTGAAGAAGGGGGAATCAGAGGGGGATTCTAGAGATTGAAATTACAGGTTTTTTATAAATGAAAATTAGCGAAAATTGGCTACGCACATGGGTTAACCCAGCCATCGATAGTGAAAAACTGTCTGACCAACTGACTATGCTGGGCTTGGAAGTAGATGATTTGTCTCCAGCTGCAAAACCGTTCACAGGTGTGGTTGTGGGTGAAGTCCTGACTGTCGAACAGCATCCTGATGCAGATCGCTTACGTGTAACGACTGTGAACATTGGTTCAGGTGAGCCTTTGCAAATCGTGTGTGGTGCACCGAACGTACGTGCCGGTATGAAAGCACCAGTAGCTACCATCGGTGCAGTATTACCAGGCGATTTTAAAATCAAGAAAGGCAAACTGCGTGGTGTTGAATCACAAGGTATGTTATGCGGCGCTTCAGAAATCGATCTTGAAGATAAAATTGATGGTCTGTTAGAACTGCCTGCAGATGCACCAGTCGGTGTCAATGTTCGTGAATATTTAGACCTTGATGACAACGTGATTGATATCAGCATCACTCCGAACCGTGGTGACTGTTTCAGTATTCGCGGGATCGCACGTGAAATTGGTGTAATTAACCAATTGCCTGTCACTGCACCTGAAATTAAAGAAGTTGCAGCAACTCTTGCAGATGAGAAGAAAGTCGTTGTTGAAACTGAAGGTTGTGCACGTTACCTCGGTCGTGTGATCAAAAACGTCAATACCAAAGCACCAACCCCTGAGTGGATGGAACGAGCTTTAGTACGTGCCGGTATCCGTCAGCACAGTATTCTGGTCGACATCACCAACTATGTATTGATGGAACTGGGTCAACCTCTGCATGCATTTGATGGCGGTAAGGTTCAGGGTTCAGTGCATGTGCGTCAAGCCAAAGCAGGTGAAAAACTGGTTCTATTAAATGAACAGGAAGTGGAACTGCAAGACGACGTGATGGTAATCGCAGATGATGAAAAAGCATTAGCGATTGCAGGGATTATGGGGGGCCTGTCTTCATCAGTAACTGATGAAACTACTGAAATCTTCCTGGAATCAGCATTTTTCGCGCCATTGCATATTGCTGGCCGTGCTCGTCGTTTCGGTCTGCATACGGATGCGTCACAACGTTATGAACGTGGTGTAGACTTTGAACTTCCTATGATCGCAATGCACCGTGCTTCTCAGTTGATTGCTGAGCTTGCAGGCGGTGAGTTTGGTCCAATCATTGTAGCTGAAAAATCAGAGCTGTTACCAAAACGTGAAGCGATTGAGCTAGAACAAGCTCAAGTCGATCAATTATTAGGTTATACAGTTGAATCAGATTTCATTACAGATGCTTTAATGCGTTTAGGTTGTGAAGTGACTGTAAAAGCTGAAGGCCAGTGGTCAGTGGTTCCTCCATCACACCGTTATGATATGGCAATTTACCAAGACCTGATTGAAGAAGTTGCCCGTATTCACGGTTATGACAATATTCAAATCAGCTTACCGGTCATTGATGTGAAGTTGGCGAAATATGAAGATCAATTCGAACTAACTCAGCTTCGTCAAACAGCCGTGACCTTGGGTTATCAGGAAGCGATCAGCTTCAGTTTTGCTGACCTGAAACTGGAAAAACAGTTAAATCCAGAAGTTAATCCATTGGCATTGGCGAACCCAATTTCAAGCGATTTGGCAGTGATGCGTTCAACTTTACTGTCTAGCCTGATTCCATGCGTACAGTACAACGTTAACCGTCAGCAAAACCGTGTGCGTTTCTTCGAACTTGGTCTGCGTTTTGATTACCAGAATGCGGCTTCAATTCATGATCTGAAACAGATTCCAACTTTTGCCTTGATTGCCACAGGTTCACGTACGCCTGAAACCTGGCATGGTAAAGCACAGCCAATGGATTTCTTTGACTTCAAAGGTGACATTGAGGAAATTCTGGCAGCTGCGCGTCTAAATGTGGAATATGTACGTTCTGAACGTAGCTGGTTACATCCTGGTCAATCTGCTGAAATTCTAGTTAATGGTCAGTCAATTGGCTACTTAGGTCGTTTACATCCGTCGCTGGAAGATGAGCTCGATTTGGCGACGACTTGGGTCGCTGAATTAGATCAATCGGCTGTTTTGCAAACTTATGTATCTAATTTTACAGAATTATCACGTTTTCCATCGGTTCGACGTGATATTGCGCTTTTAATTAGTGATAAGATTAATGTTAGCGAAATTCAGGGACTTATCGAAAAAACAGGTGGAGAGCTTCTAGGCTCGACATGGTTGTTCGATGTGTACACTGGACAAGGAGTAGAAGAAGGGAAACGCTCACTGGCATTTGCACTTCTCTGGCAGCATCCAAGCCGTACACTGGAAGATGCTGAAATTAAATCAGGTATGGATAATATCCTTCAGGTGTTGGAAAACACTTACCAAGCGACATTGAGGGCTTCATGACAGCATTAACAAAAGCAGAAATGGCTGATCATTTAAGTGAGCTCACGAGTTTAAACCGTCGTGAAGCTAAACAAATGGTCGAGTTGTTTTTCGACGAGATTAGCCAAGCGCTAATCTCGGGCGAACAAGTAAAATTATCGGGTTTCGGTAACTTTGAGTTGCGTGATAAGCGTCAACGTCCAGGCCGTAATCCGAAAACGGGCGAAGAGATTCCGATCTCTGCACGCCGTGTTGTTACGTTCCGCGCGGGACAGAAGTTCCGTCAACGTGTGGGGAATGAGCAGATCAATTGATCTGCTTTTTTTCATTTAAAAATTTTATTTTTTTAATCTTTTATATTTCTAAACAAAAAAAAGAGAGCCAAAGGCTCTCTTTTTTGTACTGAATAATCGTAAAGATTATTGAGCAGCAGCTTCAGAAGCAGCAGTAGCTTGAGCAGCAGCGTCAGTAGCAACAGCAGCAGCAGCGTCAGCTTCAGCAACAGCAGCAGCGTCAGAAGCAGCAACTTCAGAAGTAGCTTCTACAGCAGCAGCGTCAGCAGCAGCTTCAGCTTCAGAAGCAGCTTCTACAGCTTCAGATGCAGCTTGGTTAGCGTCAGCAGCAGCGTCGTCAGCTTTTTTAGCACAACCAACGAAAGCTAAAGTAGTAGCAACTGCAGCAGCAATAGCGATTTTTTTGAATAACATGGCATCACTCTCTAAAAAATTGAGATTAAAAAAAACCAAAGTCAGGCTGTAATATGCTTTTATTATTCCTAATAGTGTTAGGGACTAACAACGCAGGAGCAGTCTAACTGGTCTGCAAATATGCTATCACTGCGCATTTTTAATTGCTACTAGGGGAACATCAAAAACAGTGAAAAAACGATAAAAATTAAGGGTTTTTTAACAGAAAATAACAATTAATTGAAAGATATAGATTGGAGAAAGGCTTATTAAGCTTATAAAAATTATACAGTTATTTATCTGTTTATTTTAATAATCAAAAACTTAAAAATAAGTTTACAGATATCTCATTACATTGTTTCATTGTGTAACATGCGTCAACCATAAAAAAAGGCCACCTTGAATGGTGACCTTTCCGATAATTTTAGTTCGATGCTTTGCGTTTCATTTGATCAAAGAAATCATCATTGGTCTTGGTTTCTTTCATGCGGTCAAGCAAGAATTCCATCGCGACCAGTTCATCTTGGGTATGCAGAAGTTTACGTAGAATCCAGACTTTACGAAGTTTGTCTTCGGACATTAAACGTTCTTCACGACGCGTACCGGATTTCTTGATATTCATCGCAGGGAAGACGCGTTTTTCCGCAATACGGCGATCTAGCGTGATTTCCTGGTTACCTGTACCTTTGAATTCTTCGTAAATGACTTCATCCATTTTACTGCCGGTTTCAATCAGTGCAGTAGAAATGATAGTAAGAGAACCGCCTTCTTCGATATTACGTGCCGCGCCGAAGAAACGTTTTGGACGTTCAAGTGCATGTGCATCTACACCACCAGTTAATACCTTACCTGATGAAGGAATCACAGTGTTATATGCACGTGCCAGACGGGTAATCGAATCCAGCAGAATCACCACATCTTTCTTGTGTTCAACTAAACGTTTGGCTTTTTCAATCACCATCTCAGCCACTTGAACGTGACGGGCAGGTGATTCATCAAAGGTAGAAGCGACCACTTCACCGCGAACGGTACGTTCCATTTCGGTGACTTCTTCAGGACGTTCATCAATCAGAAGGACAATCAGGAAACATTCAGGGTTATTACGAACAATCGATTGAGCGATGTTCTGTAATAGCATGGTTTTACCAGCTTTCGGTGGTGCAACGATAATTGAACGTTGACCTTTACCAATTGGTGCCACCAGATCGACGACACGTGCAGTTAAATCTTCAGTCGTACCATTACCAAGTTCCATCACTAATTGTTCAGTAGGGAACAATGGAGTTAAGTTTTCGAACAAGATCTTGTTACGTGAATTTTCCGGGGTATCGTAGTTAATCTGATTGACTTTCAGCAAAGCAAAATAACGCTCACCTTCTTTAGGCGGACGAATGGTTCCCGTAATGGTGTCACCGGTACGCAGGTTAAAGCGGCGAATTTGTGATGGGCTGACATAGATATCGTCAGGACCTGCCAAATAAGAGCCTGCTGCAGAGCGTAAGAAGCCAAAACCATCTGACAAAATTTCTAGAACGCCATCACCAAAAATCTCTTCGCCATTCATCGCATGGCGTTTTAAGATGGCAAAAATAATGTCTTGCTTACGGTTACGAGCCATACCTTCAAGGCCCATAAACTCGGCAATCTTGATGAGTTCGCCAATCGGTTTTTTCTTGAGTTCGGTTAAATTCATAGGTGGTCAGATAGAATCAAAGTTCTAAGGTATAGGTTAGAAAGGGAGTAACATTCGGCCGCATATAAGCATTCAAACGAAAGCAATTGAATTTGCACAAGAACAATTCAGAGGTCTGTTTGATTGTTTCAAAGAGAAATGTGAAAACAATTTCTATTGCCGAGCGGCATGTTATGTAATGTGTCTTGTAAGAAACTGACAGGATTTAGCATCCTTTATCTCTTGAAGTTGAAATATAAGAGAGAAACAGGTTTTTGTCAATTTATAGACGAAAAAAATACGCAACCTTTGGTCGCGTATTTTTAGTTGAACATTTAGTGCTTAGATATTTTGATCAATAAATGCAGTCAATTTAGATTTTGGTGCTGCACCGATTTGAGTCGCTACCACTTCACCATTTTTGAACATCAATAACGCTGGAATGTTACGAATATTGAAATTCACAGCAGTTTGTTCGCAAGATGTTACGTCAACTTTGACAATTTTCACTTTGCCTTGATATTCATCAGCCAGTACTTCAAGTACAGGGGCAATAGCTTTACATGGCGCACACCAGCCAGCCCAGAAATCAACCAGCACAGGAACGTCTGATTGAAGAACGTCTGCTTCGAAGTTTGCGTCAGTAGTGTTTACGGTGTTGCCAGACATGGAGTGCTCCAGAATTAATTTTATAAAGATAACTATAATTATTAGTATTACATAGCCATCTTTAACAATGTAGGGGAATCTGTAAATTTTCAAGCTTTAATGTTGTTTTGTCTAATGGATGATCACGATAGTCACCATCGCCTCATACAATTGTCCTATAAATGAAAAAAATAATTACGCGAAATTGTCCTGACAAATGGCTTTTAAATTGCATGGTTGTGAATTACTCTAAGCACAATTCTTAAAAGGTTTATTTCTAGAATGTCTGATTTTTTGATTGATGAAGAATTACTCGCAGCCATCGATATGGGATCAAACAGTTTTCATTTGGCGATTGCCCGGGTGGATCATGGCGAAGTGAAAAAAGTCGCATCAATGTCAGAAAAGGTTCAGCTTGCTGCGGGACTGGATGAAAATAAAAATTTGACTGAAGCCGCACAGCAGCGCGGTTTGGCTTGTCTGGCCCGGTTTGTCGGACGTTTGGGCTCGGTACAACCAAACCGTTTACGGATTGTGGCAACCAACGCATTACGTCAAGCTAAAAATGGTCATGAATTTATTCAGAAAGCGGCTGAAATTTTACCAAAACCGATTGAAATTATTGCTGGTCGTGAAGAAGCGCGTCTAATTTATCTCGGTGTGTCACATACCATGGCCAATACTGGCCGTCGTCTAGTAGTCGATATTGGTGGTGGGTCAACTGAACTCATCATTGGGGAAGAATTTGAACCCATTCATACCGAATCTGTGCAGATGGGTTGTGTGACTTTTACCAAGAAATTCTTTGCTGATGGTGAAATCACCCATAAAGCCTTTGATAAGGCAGTGACTGCGGCACGTAAAGAAATTTCAGGCATTGCCAATACTTATAAATCTGCCGGTTGGGATGCAGTCGTTGGTTCGAGTGGTACGATCAAAGCCTGTCGCCAGATCTGTGTCAATATGGGCTGGAGCAATGATAAAGAACAGCTCACCCGTGAAGGTCTGGAAAAACTTAAAGATAAATTATTCAAATATAAGCATGTTTCGGACATGGAGTTTGAAGGTCTGAAAGATGACCGTCGTGCAGTTTTACCTGCAGGAATTGCCATTTTATATGCAGTATTTGATGTACTGAATATCCCACATCTGGTCTATTCAGATGGCGCATTGCGTGAAGGCGTGATGTATGACCTCTTGGGTCGTTTCAAGCATGAAGATATCCGTGATCGTTCTGTTCATGCCTTAATTGGTCGTTATAATGCCGATGCCAAACAGGCCGAACGTGTAGTGCAGACTGCGCAAAAACTGTTTGATGATGTGGCTGGTGATCTCGGCCTGTATAGTGAAGACAGTGATTTACTTCGTCGTGCAGCTTATTTGCATGAAATTGGTTTAGCGATCAGTCATAGTGGTTATCACCGCCACGGTGCCTATTTATTGCAACATTCTGACATTGCCGGTTTTTCGCAGGTAGATCAGAATTATTTGTCACATTTGGTCGCACACCATCGCCGTAAATTGCGCGCTGATGCCAAGCATGATGTGATGAAAGTCGGTGGAACTAAACTTTTACAGCTGTGTTTGCTGTTGCGTCTGGCGGTTTTGGTCAATCACAGTCGTAGTGATGAGATGCTTCCTGCCATTGAACTCAAGGTCAAGAATGCGCAACAATGGCAGCTCAGCATTTCTGGTGATGCCAAACAATGGCCATTGCTGATTGCTGAACTGCATGATGAACAGGTGCAGTTTAAAAATTGGGAGATCGAGCTCTCGGTTCAATCTGAACAATTTGTTAATTAATACCTTTATATATAGGGATGAAAACGGTTGACCTATGAAAAATAAAGCTACCCCATCAAAAGCATGGACGACAGTACAGATTGCTCGTCATCCGGAACGTCCACAATTTCTGGACTACGTAGGTGAAATATTCACTGAATTTGATGCTTTGCATGGCGACCGTCTCTATGGTGATGATGGCGCAATGATCGGTGGTCTGGCACGTTTTGATGGACAACCGGTGATGATCGTGGGTCAGCACCGTGGTCGTAGTACCCGTGAAAAATTACAGCATAATTTTGGCATGAGTAACCCGGAAGGTTACCGTAAAGCTCAGCGTCTGCTGGATATGGCGGAACGTTTTAATCTGCCAGTCTTCACCTTTATTGATACCATGGGTGCATACCCAGGTGTGGGTGCGGAAGAGCGTGGTCAGGCTGAAGCGATTGCGTCAAGTTTGGCACAACTTTCTAATCTGAAAGTACCTGTAATTGCTACAGTTTTGGGTGAAGGTGGTTCAGGTGGCGCACTCGGCATTGGTGTTGCGGATCGTGTAGTGATGCTTTCTCACAGTATTTATTCAGTGATTTCACCAGAAGGTTGTGCATCTATTCTGTGGAAAACCGCAGAAAAAGCAGAACAGGCCAGTGAAGCTTTGGCATTGACTGCTGAAAAATTACAGAAGATGGGCATTGTTGAATACGTCGTTGATGAAGGTGAAGGCGCACATCTGGATCCGGATGAAGTCATGTACCAACTGAAAGCAGTCCTGAAAGAAGCTTTAAATGAACTGCAAGCAATGGAACCACAAGCACGATGCGAAGCACGTTACCAACGTTTAATGAAGTTTGGCAGCGACAATTTAGGTCTGGCATCTTAAAGCAACTGCAGGAATTTCCTGCAGAAACAAAATTTCTAATCGGATGCAGTGGCGGCGTAGATTCTATGCTGTTGCTGCATCTGATGTTTTTTTTGTGTCCGGAAAAAATCCGCGCGATTTATGTTGATCATCAATTACAAAGTATCAGCAATGAATGGGGCGCTTTTGTCCAGCAACAGTGTCAGCAACTAAATATTCCTTGCATCATTCAGCCCGTCCATGTTGCCAGCGGCAATCTGGAATCACAGGCTCGCCAATCGCGGTATCAAGCTTATTTACAGCATCTTCAGCCCGATGAAATTCTGGTCTTAGCCCATCATCAGCAAGATCAAGCAGAAACTTTGATGTTGCGCTTACTTTCTGGTGCAGGGATTGATGGTCTGGCTGCCATGAAAGCGATCGATATACGGACAGATTTAACCATCTGGCGGCCACTGCTGGATATTTCTCGTGAGCAGATTTGCCAATGGGCAGCAGATTTAAATATCCAGAATATTGAAGATCCAACTAATCAGGATACTCATTATGACCGTGCCTGGGCACGTCAGGTGCTGTGGCCAGTCTTAAGTCATCGCTATCCGAAAATGCAGTCTGCCTTGGCTCGTACCAGTGAACTGATGCAGGATGCACAAAACATTCTGCAAGAAGTATTAGAGCAGGATCTTAAACTCTGTGGTAACGCCGAAATTCTCGATCTATCTTCATTCTCAAGTTTATCCAAAGCACGGCAGCGTCAGTTACTCTCGGTCTGGATGAAAGGCGAGGGACAATATCGTCCCTCTCTGGACATGGTTGAGCGTGTACAGGCTGAAGTAATTGGAGCGAAACCAGATGCTCAAGCAGCGCTGCATTGGTCGGGTTATTACTATGTGCGTTATCAGCAGCAGTTGCATCGCCTAAAAGCTGAAGTTTATCTGGTTGACCAACAATCGACTGTAGCCGAACAGCAGATCATTTTACAGAATAAAGATCAGGTTCATCTTCCTTCTGGTCAATTCAGGATTCAAAGGGCTGAGATAGGATTATCTCCCACTTTATTAGGACAACCCTTGTATTTACGGCAACGGAAGGGGGGTGAAAAAATCCATCTCTATGGACGGGTGGGACACTGGCCGCTCAAAAAAGCTATTCAGGAAGCGCAAATATTTCCCTGGACTCGGCATACTATTCAAATATTAAGCACAGATAATGTTATGCTAGGCGTGTTTACACCTAAAGGATTTTGGTTAGCTCAATCTGCATATTGTGAAGCAGGGGGATGGCTACCCATTTCGGTTTCTTCAACTTTAGAATTCAACGACGAGCATTAAACATGAGTGCAGCTTTAAATTGTAATATTAGTTTTATTGGTGGCGGTAATATGGCTCAAGCCTTGATTGGCGGGCTGATTTCGCAGGGGTTGCCAGCAACGCGTATTACAGTTTCTGATCCGGTTGAGAAAGTACGCTCACTTCTTGCAGAAAAAGAAGTCAATGTCACCGATGATAATATTGCTGCTATTAAAGATGCGGATATCGTCCTGTTTGCAGTCAAACCACAGGTTTTAGCTGGTGTGTTAAAACCACTTCAAGGTTTACTTGATGGCAAGCTGGTGATTTCAATTGTTGCGGGTGCCGAGATTGTAACACTATCTGCGCTATTGGGTACTGATCGTATTGTCCGTGTGATGCCGAATACACCCGCATTGGTACAGACTGGTGCACATGGTTTATTTGCCAATGCAGAAGTTGGTAATGATGACCGTGAGCTGGCGAGTCAGGTTTTGGCTTCTACCGGTCTGACAATTTGGGTAAACTCAGAAGCTCAGATTGATGCCGTAACTGCAGTCTCTGGTTCAGGACCTGCTTACTTCTTCTATATGATGGAAAGCATGATTCGTGCAGGCAAGAATTTAGGTCTGGATGAAAAAGTAGCTACTGCATTGACATTGCAAACTGCTTTGGGGGCAGCGCAAATGGCGATCACCAGTTCGAATACACCGGCAGAGCTACGTAAGAATGTAACATCTCCGAATGGTACAACTCAGGCGGCATTGGAAGTGTTTGATCGCGCGCAGATTTCTCAGAATATTCAGGCAGCGCTTGCTGCTGCGCAAAAACGTAGTCAGGAACTGGCCCAAGAGCTCAGTGACAATAGCAAATAATCTATCAGTTTAATTTTTAGGAACGTTCAAGTATGGGTGCAAATTCTGCGCTAATTTTTGGCATTATCATTAACGTCGCGATTTTGCTCGTATTCTTCCGCTTTTTAATGCAATTAGCCGCGGTGAGTCCTTATAATCCTGTCGTTCTATCTACTGTCAAAGCGACTAAAATTGTAGATGTGTTTGGGCGTATTTTCCCAACTGCAGGTAAAGGCCGGGTGAATACTGCTGCACTGGCACTTTTGGTCGTGCTGTATTTGCTGAAAATTTTTGGCATCATGTATTTGTCTGGGGGAATGCCAAATGGTCCAATCCATTTGCTTATTCTAACCTTCGTTACCATGATGCAGGATTTGATCCGTTTCTGTCGTTACCTGATTTTTGCAACAATTATTTTGAGCTGGGTGGTGATGTTTACGCAATCCCGTTCACCTTATATTGAGGTAGTTCAGGAACTTGCAGAGCCATTATTGGCACCGTTCCGTCGTATCATGCCGAATATGGGAATGATCGATCTGTCTCCAATTCTGGCAATTTTGGCATTGATCGTAATTGAAATGATTATGAATCAGGTGGCAATTGTGTTGCTAACCGGTCTTTAATCAAACCCTAAAGAAAAAGGACGCTTAGGCGTCCTTTTTTATTTCAAGAAAATTCCCTCTCCTTGTAGGAGAGGGTTAGGGTGAGGTCTATAAATTTAAATAACCTCTATCCCAACCTTCCTCCTAAAAGGAGGAAGGAGCTTTAGTATTAATGCGCTTCATCCCAGTTCATGCCTTTACCGACTTCCACGACCAAAGGCACAGAGATTTCAATCACAGATTGCATCACTTCGGCCAGTTGAGGAGCCAGTTCATCTGCAATCGCTTCATCGACTTCAAATACCAATTCATCGTGCACTTGTAGCAGCATTTTGGCCTGATCTTTAGGTAGCATTTTATCAACCTCAATCATCGCCATTTTGATAATGTCTGCAGCTGAACCTTGTAATGGTGCATTAATCGCCGCACGTTCAGCGGCTTTGCGGACCATCATGTTACGGGCATCGATATCAGGTGTGTATAAACGGCGACCTAGAATAGTTTCAACGAAGCCTTGTTCCAATGCCACCTGACGGGTACGCTGCATATATTCATAAATTCCCGGATAGCGGCGGAAATACTGTTTGATATATTCCTGTGATTCCTGACGGGTGAAACCTAACTGACGGGTCAGACCAAATTCAGACATGCCATAGAGCAGACCGAAATTCACGGCTTTGGCCTGACGACGCTGATCATTGGTCACTTCTTCAAGCGGGATACCCAGAACTTCAGCTGCGGTACGGCGATGCACATCCTGTCCATGGTTAAAGGCATCTACTAGCGCATCATCCTGAGATAAATGTGCCATCAGACGCAATTCAATCTGTGAATAATCGGCTGCGAGTAAGACACGACCTTCAGGTGCAATAAAGGCCTTACGAATCTGACGTCCGATTTCCGCACGAATTGGAATGTTTTGCAGGTTTGGATCAGTAGACGATAAACGGCCAGTGGCTGTGAGTGCCTGATGATAACTGGTATGCACACGATGGGTTTCGTTATTGGCCTGTTTGCATAGACCATCGGTATAGGTACTTTTCAGTTTAGACAGACCGCGATATTCCAAAATCAGTTCAGCAATCGGGTGTTCCAGTTTTTCCAGTACACTTTCGCTGGTACTGTATTGACCGGTAGAGGTCTTTTTGCCACCTTTCAGGCCTAGTTTTTCAAATAGAACTTCACCGACCTGTTTTGGAGAGCTGACATTAAACGCTTCACCGGCTATTTCCGTGATCTGATTTTCTAGATTCTGCATGGTTTGAGCGAACTCACAACCGAGCTGATCCAGGAAAGCCAGATCCAGTCGGATGCCATTTTCTTCCATGCTGGTCAGCACACGCGCTACAGGCATTTCAATATTGTACAGAATATTGACCAGTTCAGGATAAGTCTGCAGCTTTTTGCTGAGTACTTCAAACAGGCGATAAGTCACATGCGCATCTTCTGCCGCATAATGCGCTGCAGTTTCGATCTCGATTTTATTGAAAGTTTTTTGTTTGGCGCCTTTACCCGCCACCTGTTCATAAGTGGTGGTTAAGTGGCTTAAGTACAGACGAGCCACATCATCCATACCGTGGCGAGTGGCAACTGAGTTCAATACATAAGAAGCCAGCATGGTATCAAAATACCAGCCCACCAGATGAATGCCGTGATTTTCCAGAACATGCGCATCATATTTCAGATGGTGGCCAATTTTCTGAATGGCTTCATTTTCTAGAATCGGTTTGATCTGAGCCAGAATTTCTTCACGATTGAGCTGTTCTGGCGCACCTTCATAATCATGTGCTAGCGGTACGTAATAGGCATCCTGGGCATCAAAAGCCACCGAAAAACCGACAATCTGTGCAATACGATAATCCAGACTGGTGGTTTCGGTGTCAAAAGCAAAGCGTTTTTCAGTGTTTAAACGTTCAAACAGCTTACTCCAATCTTCCTGAGTCAAGACGGTATGATAAGTCGCCTCTCCGAGCTGATCGTTATCACTGCTCAGTGTCGCCTGCTGCTCATCGGCTTCCTGAGGTTCAGGTGCTGCTTTGGCATTAATCGATTGAGTAGCTTGTTTATAATTACGGTTATTGGGATTATTTGGATGATCCAGTGATTGCAGCTGGTTACGGAATTCCAGTTCGGTATACAGATTACGCAAAGCTTCTACATTTGGATCCTGAAGTTTCAGGTCATCATAAGTGAAGCTTAAATCCAGATCGCAAATGATGCTGGCCAACTGATGATCCAGTGCAATGCCATCGGTATTGTCTTTAATATTCTGACCAACTTTACCTTTGATCTTGTCGACATTTTCCAGAATGCCACCAATCGAGCCATATTCATTGAGTAATTTGGCTGCAGTTTTCGCCCCAATCCCAGGCACACCCATAATACCGTCTGAGGCATCGCCCATCAGGGTCAGATAGTCAATGATCTGGTTTGGCCATACACCAAACTTTTCAAAAACCCCATCAACATCCATTGGTTTTTCTTTGAAACTGTCTTCCAGGGTCACTTTATCAGTCACCAGCTGTGCCATGTCTTTATCACCAGTCGAAATCAGCACCTGATGGCCTAAAGCTTCAGCACGTTTAGCCAGTGTACCAATAATGTCATCCGCTTCCGCACCTGGCAGCATATGCAGGGGAATGCCCAAAGCACGAATCAAGGCATGTAAGTATGGAATTTGCTGTGACAGTTCTTCCGGCATGCTCGGACGGTCACCTTTATAAATAGGTGATAGCTCGTGACGGAAAGTCGGTTCAGGCGTGTCGAAAATCACCGCCATATGGGTTGGCTGGGTACGGCGCATCAGTTTTTGAATAGCAGAAATCGCACCACGAATTGCATTGGTGTGCAGACCGGTTGACGTGGTTAATGGTGGTAGTGCATGAAAGGCACGAAATAAAAAGTAAGAGCCATCGACCAAGACAAATGGTGGCATGTAATCAATTCCTTATTCAAAAAACAGTTTTATTGTACGTGATTTTTACTGCACTCGCAGGAGCAAGTCGGTTTCTACAGCTTAGCGAATATCGGGTGAAGATGAAATAAGCAGTATAAGCTGTTGTATGATGACATGGTTAAGGAACGAGAACGAGAACGAGAAGAATGACGGCAGGGCAAAATGAATTGCGTATGATCTGGCTGATTAGTCTGGTAATTGTGGGAATAAGTGCATGGTATCTGGAATTGCAGATCGTGACTTATCTCACTGGTCTGGGTTTCCTGATCAGCGTGATGCAATATATCAGTGCCATTGAAGCGCCCGTGCGGGATCTGGCTGCACCGACGCAGGTGATTGTGCCAGCCAATTCTAAAATACCGCTATATATTTCTTCTATTATCGCCATTGTCGGAGGCGTGACTGAGCTCAACTGGCTGATGGGGATCGGCATTACCGCCTGGATTTTCTTTCTATTACGCTGGTTACAACGTTTGGAACGTAACATTGTCCAGTTGCAATCTCGTTACCGGTCAGCAGATCAGATACATCCAGAAATCACTCAACCCGATATTCCTTTACCCATTGCTGCTCAAGCTAGTCCAGAGCAACCACAATTGCTGGATCAGATCCAACAATGGATTTTTCGTGGAAATCCGGTTCTTAAAGCTGCGATCGCCATTTTGGTGATCGGAATCATTTTATTACTCCGTTTTGCGACAGAGCACTGGCAGCTGAGCTTGGCGGTGAAATTAGGACTGGTCGCTTTATCTGCTGTTGTTGTGACCGGATTGGGTTATACCCTGATCGCTAAAAACCGCAGTTTCGGTCTGGCACTGGAAGGCTTGGGATTAGGGGCACTATTTCTGACCTTGTTCTTTGCCTACTACAATCTGGTGATTGCCACGTTGCCACTGGCAGCTCTGGTGTTCTTGGTCATTTTAGCAATTACGCTGTACTTAAGCTTGAAACAGGAAAGTATTGAGCTGGCAGTTATGGCTTTATTCATTGCCTATCTGGCGCCGTTTACCTTGCCGACCCGAGATGCTTCTGCGGTTGAGTTCATCAGTTATTATCTGCTGATTAATATCGGCGTGCTGTTACTCAGCAGTTTGCGGCCTTGGAAAATCCTGAACCAGATTGCCTTTCTGGTCACAGTCATAGTAGGTGGGATGTATAGCCTGATTCATGGTCATACATACGAGCGTTATACCATGACCGCTCTGATTCTGGCACATAGTGCGGTATTCATCTGGCTGGGCTTTCGTTTTAGCCAGTTACTGGCTCGGCAGGATCTTTCGCGTTTTCGTTTAAAACCGGTTCTGGATCTTGTCCTGATTTTTGCTGCACCGATTACCGCATATATTTTCCTGTATCTGATTCATTTCAATCAGCCTGATCAGAAGCTTTGGCAAGCCGGGCTTAGTCTGTTATTTGCTGGGATATTTGCAATCTGTTGGACTTTAGTGCGTCGTAGAGAAAGTATTCAGGTCATTTCCCAAAGTTATCTCAGCTTGATGCTGATCTTTCTGGCTTTGGTTCCACCCATTTTATTGACAGAGCAGTGGAGCGTAGTGGGTTGGGCGGTTGAAGGAGCACTGATTTATCTCTGGGCATTGGAAAAGAATATTCGGGTTGCGCATTATCTGAGTATGGGACTGCTGATCATGGCAGGCTTCAGTAGTGTTTACTATCTGATTGAGCTTAATCCCACACCGCGGAAAATTTTCTGGATTCTCAGCTTCTGTTATGTCGCCGTCGTCTTCCTGAGTCAGCTTAAAGCCAAATACCGCCAGCAGCTCAATAGTTTAAGTATCAGTTTTCTGAGCACTCTCAGTTTTGCTGCGACCCTGATGTTGTTTGCCTTGCTTGAAGATGAGTTCGCTCATGAGCAGGCCTATATTTATAGTTTATTCAGTCTTGCACTGGGTTATACGGTTCTAAGTGAAATCATACAGCGCAAGCATCAGGAATGGTGCTGGTTATTGCCAAAATGGAGCGGTCTTACGCCATTGGTGATCATTGCGATTTTGCTGGCTGTTGATTATAGCGAAAATGGGATTCTGGTCTGGCCAAGTGCTTTGGAGCGTGGAATCTTTGCACTTTCATCATTATTGCTGGCTGCTTTATGGTTAAGACCGGTGAAAGGAATTGATTTATCCAAAGAGTGGATGAGCTTTGGGGTATTTGCCAGCCTGACTTTGGCTAGTGTATGCCTAATACCGAGCATGCCTTATCTCAGTATGGTAATTCTGCCTTTGGTATTCTGGTTCTGGTGTTATCGACGAAAAGAAAATTCAGAGTGGCGCTTACTCTGGCAGAGTAAAAACTGCTTAGTGTTAATGGGAGCTTGGTTAATATGCTCACAGCTGTTTAACCAGCAAGCTTTCCAATATTACTGGTTACCTCTATTCAATCCATTTGATCTGATCAGTCTGGCCATGCTTGCCAGTTTCCTGTGGATGCTGTTGCAGCAGATTCGGGCAGGACACGATCGCGGGATGATGTCGGTACTGATGGTACTAAGCCTGTTATGGCTGTCGAGCTATATTGTATTACGGGCCTTACATATCTATCTGCAAACACCATTCAATAGCCTGGAATTGTGGAGTAATGCCACAGTACAGTTAAGCCTGACGATTCTTTGGGTATTGCTGGCCTGGGCGACTATGTGGACGGCTACGCTAAAAAGGCTTAAACCGATGTGGATTTTAGGAGGCAGTATTCTGGTAATCGTCAGCTTGAAGCTGGTGTTATTCGACTTATCTCATACCGGTACACTGACACGTGTGATTTCATTCTTGCTGGCCGGTGGGGTCATGCTACTGATTGCGTATATAGCACCAATGCCGGATGGGGAGAAAAGGGTTTGAATCTAAATTACTCGATTTGAGCGTTAATTTAATCTCCCCAAACCCTGAACGAGCTTAAAGCACTGCTTTAAGCGATATGTAAAAGAAAGACAGGCTTTTTATGACAGTTCCTCCCTTAGTAAAGGGAGGTGAGGAGTGATTTAGAAAAAGTTATTTTAAATCCGGCTTTCTCTTCAGCTCCTTCTCATTGGCATATTGATCAACGTCTTCATTTTCCAGTGGGCGAGCCAGTGGATGATCAACAAAGCCCATTTTCGGTACCGGAATTTCAATCTGGTTATCGAGAAAGCCATTTCGAATCCGTTCCTGCATTTCATCACGGACTTTCAGATAATTTTCCTGCTGACACCAAATCGCAAACAAAAGTTCAATCGAAGATTCACGGAAGGCGGTGACTGTGACTGCAGGCTTTGGATCGGCCAGAACCAGTGGATATTTATTGGCAACATCAAGCAGTACTTCACGCACCTTGATGATGTCTTCATGGAAATTAATAGCCAAGGTAATCGGAATACGCCGGATTGGAAACTTGGACAAGTTGTGTACCGGAGCCCGAATCAGTTGTTCGTTCGGCAAGCGTACATAAATATTGTCTTGGGTAAGTAGTTTAACCGAGAGCAGATCAATCGAAATCACTTCACCTTCAACGGTATGTCCACGAATCAGTGTAATCTGAATGGTATCACCTACTTCAAAAGATCCTTCACCAATCAGGAAGATACCGCTGATCAGGTTGGATGCAGAGGTTTGGGATGCGAAACCCAGTGCGACGGTTAAAATACCTGCTGCACCGAGAAAGACACTGAGTTTAAATCCGGCTTCCTTCAAACTCGCCATCACAAACAGCAGGAAAATAAAGTAGAAAATCCCGCGGCGCCAGACCATTTGCTGATGCGCATTAAAGCGTATACCAATAGTACGGATAAAAGCATTCGAAAAAAAACGTGCGATCAGGAAACCAATAAAACACAGCACAACCGCGACGACGATTTCAGTCAGGCGATCGGTATTAATATTGGTAAATACTCCCTTGAGACTGTTGGTGACTTCGGTTGGAATATTCGAATTTGGCATCACACGCTCTTAGAAAAATGAATCAAACATATTAAATAAATTTCCCGCCGGATCACGCGGTGGGTGTAAATAATCCACTTCACCCGCATTGGGCGGGGTACGGTTTTCCACCCGGATCCGGGGTGGGCGATCCAGACCTTCATGCAAAACCTTAATCTGCGAGGTCCACAGACGTTCAGTGCTGGCACTATAAAAGAGAGGCAATGCAGGTACTGGAACATTCATCCGATCGAAACGCAGTTGCTGCTGACTGGTATTATGAAACTCAATTGGAGTCACAGCACGGAATGCACGAGGACGTAATTGTTGCAATTCAGTCCGGCCATCGACTGCGGTAGCATAGCAAATTTCACCGGAACGATGATTGGGTCCAAACCAGGTATCTTTCGGTAAAATCACTGGAAGATCAAAAATCGGTTCACGTTGACCTTCGACAAAACCGGCAATCCATAGCGGGGTGCTAATATAGAGCGTTCCACGTTGACCGGCCGGAATATAAATTGGATCAACCGGTTTAATCACCACTGAGCGATTCGCCAGACGAGGCATAAGCTGTAACTTGCTTTGGGTAGATTTGAACATATAGCGTTCAATTTTCACCGGGGTCGGGAATGCAAATAGTGGATCACTAATCTGATGCCATTGCTGTTCATAATCGTACTGCACCGTCGGACGATAATATTCCAGTCGCCATTCTTGCAAGCCTCGGGTCAAACGAAACAGCAGAGAGCCAAATTGCCAGGCCTTGGACTCGTTAATTTCAAAACTTTGCTCTCCCCACCATTGAATTCTGGGAGACTGCAGGTTTAATTCCTCTTGATCTTGCGGCAATGTTGGCATCCTTTCTTGCTAAATCTTTGAAAACATACTTCACGCTGTCATATGCTTAGAGTACACTCAATTTAAATTTTTTCATCATTATTATAATCTGCGATGCAAGTACTGAAACAATTACAAATCCCGTATAGCTTTGCGAAACGTCATGGTGTGCTATTGCGTTATGAGGGAGATCAGGCTTTTATTGTCCGTCGTGACAATACATCTATGCTTGCATTACAGGAAGCACGCCGTTTGCTGGGTCATCCGGCCCAGTATCAACATTGTACAGAACAAGAATTCAATCAGTTACTCAGTTCCAGTTTTGCCGGCGATAGTGGTGAGTCACAGCAGGTCGCGGCTGGTCTGGAAGATCACCCGGATTTATTAAGCCTTGCTGATTCGGTCCCTGAAGCCGAAGATCTGATGGATCAGGAGGATGATGCGCCTATTGTCCGTCTGATCAATGCCTTGTTGTCTGAAGCAATCCGGGTTGGAGCTTCAGATATTCATGTGGAATCTTTCGAAAAACGACTTTCCGTACGCTTGCGTGTCGATGGGCAGTTGCGTGAAATTGTGCAGCCACGTCGTGAGCTGGCGCCATTACTGGTATCACGGATCAAGGTGATGGCCAAGCTGGACATTGCAGAAAAACGTATTCCTCAGGATGGACGTATTTCCTTGCGTCTGGCAGGGCGTGAAGTCGATGTCCGTGTTTCAACCTTGCCATCCTCTTATGGGGAGCGGGTGGTGATGCGATTGCTAGACAAACAGGCTGGCCGTCTAAATATGACTCATCTGGGCTTGATGAATAACGATTATGATCGACTCAAGACCCTGGTGCATCGTCCTCATGGCATTATTCTGGTGACTGGACCTACCGGTTCGGGTAAGACCACTACCTTATATGCAGCACTTTCTGATCTAAATGATGGTTCCAAAAATATCCTGACGGCTGAAGATCCGGTGGAATATCAGTTAGAAGGGATTGGTCAGACCCAGGTAAATACCAAAGTCGATATGACTTTTGCCCGTGCATTAAAAGCTATGCTGCGTCAGGATCCGGATGTGGTGATGGTGGGGGAAATCCGTGATCTGGAAACCGCGGAAATTGCAGTTCAAGCCTCACTGACGGGTCACCTGGTATTGTCAACGCTGCATACCAATACTGCGATTGGTGCAGTGACCCGTTTAAAAGACATGGGAATTGAGCCATTCTTGCTATCCAGCTCCTTAATTGGGGTAGTTGCTCAGCGTCTGGTACGTACCTTATGTCCGCATTGTGCGACCTGGAAGGATGCGGATGCATTTGAAAAGAATCTGTTTGAACATATTGAGCATCCACAGGATTTAAGATTACCTCAACCGCACGGTTGTGAACGGTGTGGTAATACCGGCTTTAGTGGACGTACCGCCATTTATGAAATTGTACCGGTTGATGAGCATATGCGCCGTCTGATTCATGGTAATGCGGCTGAATATGAGCTGGAAACCTATGCACGTCAGCAATCTGGTTCAATTCGCGATGATGGTTTACGTAAAGTGCTGGCTGGAAAAACCACGATTGAAGAAGTTTTGCGTGTAACCAATGAGGCGGCAGAGTAAATTTTTATTCGATGGGATAGGAAGGCACAGTTTTCTTAAGTAAATATCTCAAGTGATCATTTTTCTATGAAATAGCACAAAGTAATTTTGATTAAAATTTTATAAGAATAATCAGCTCTATCCTGAAATGACTTCTGATTTTTCAGGATAGAGAGTGGAATGCTTATGTAGACTTAGGTGATGACATTCAAAGTAACATCAATATTGTTTCGGGTTGCATTTGAATAAGGACAAACGATGTGTGCGGCATCGACCAGCTTTTGAGCTTCGTCCTGTTCCATTCCTTCTAAATGAATATTTAAAGTCACTTCAATGCCAAAACCGGTAGGAATCGGACCAATGCCAACTTCACCTTCAATATAGGCATCTTTGCTAATATTGATTTTATCCCGGTTGGCAACAAACTTCATGGCACCTAAAAAACAGGCTGAATAACCTGCAGCGAACAATTGTTCAGGATTGGTCCCGCCACCTGGGCCACCCATTTCCTTGGGCACTGCCAGTTTCACATCCAGAATCTGATCGTCAGAGGTTGCACGGCCATCTCGACCGCCTGTAGCTTTGGCACGTGCGGTATATACTGCTTTTTCTAATGACATGAGAGTATTTCCTGCTTGTTCTTTTATGGAACTTCTATGCTCCATAATTTCTAGGGAAGAATAAGCAGGGATTTTGTTAATTTATGCAAGCGAATGAGAATGCGGTAAAAAGTCTGACTTAAGAGAACTTTAGTAGCTTGCGATGCTGCATGAGTGGCATAGACTCACGCACTTTGGCCTGCCCAGTCAAATCAAAATCAACCGTAATAATCTGTGCGCCTTCCGCATGCACCATATCGAGAAGTTGACCACGGCTGTTTGTGGCAGCGGCATGTCCCCAAGTTTGACGTTTTTCACCATGCCAACCCTGTTGAGCAGCACCGAGAACTGTGCATTGGGTATCCATAGCACGTGCTTGCAATAATAATTGCCAGTGCATTTGGCCAGTGGTGTAAGTAAAGGCAGATGGCGCAGTTAAAATATTCGCGCCTTGGGCACGTAAATGAAGCGCAAGTTCAGGAAAACGCAGGTCATAGCAGACCATCATACCGATATTGCCAAAAGGTGTTTTCGCAACAACAACATCGGTACCTGGTTCAAAGAATTGGGATTCCTGATAGCCACCAACAGCATCACCAACCTGTACATCAAAGAGGTGAATCTTGTCATAGCGGGCTTCAGTTTTTTCAGGGCTGATACACAGACTCACGGTTCGAACCCGACCATCTTCAATAATCGAACCATCAGGACGATAAGGGCAGGGTAATGTCCCTGCGATAATCCAGATCTGATATTGATGAGCCAATTGTTCCAAGCGTTGTTGAATGCTCTCGAACTGAGCAGCAGTTTCGCGCTGCTTACCAGCAGCAAAACAGACGAAATTTTCAGGAAAGACAATAAGTTCAGCGCCTTTTGCTTTACTTTGTTGAATTAATGATTCGATGGTTATGAAATTTTGCTCAATTTCATTCTGGGAATTCATCTGTGCAACAGAAAGTAAGGTCATAGGGATTCCTTATTGTGTATTCATACCTTTTGTTCAGACACTTGATCTAGATTATCTTGTTCTTTTTGCAACTGTTTGACCAAGGGCTCAAACATATTCTGGTTGCTCTGATTTAACCGCATTAAAGTCTTATGTGCATCTAGAACAGTTTTCAGCATTGCCTGATGCGTCACATGTTCTTCCATCAGTTTACGCGTACATACATTTGAATCACCGCAGTAATCCAAAATGACAAAAACCTGCCCCAAGCCCATACTGTTGGCCAGAGTCGTGATATCAGAGTTAGTTGACAACATCACCGCCTGGATCTTATGGAGCTGCTTAAGTTTAAGTCCTAATTTTGCTAGGACACCCAGTACAGTGCTGTCAATAAAGCTGGTTTCAGTCAGATCAACAATTGCGCCAACAACGTTGTCCTGCTGCTCAAGTTTGTTCAGTAATTTGTCTAGACTAATACAAGATTGGGCCCGCACTTCGCCGATAAGCTTAAAAATATGCGTTCCATTCAAGCTTGCATATTCAACATGACCTGTTGACATATAAATGCCATTTGCAGAGAAGGATATTAAATTATCCCATAGGGTCTATAGATACTCAAGTAGCTGAAAGTCGCAATCAAATTAAGTGCTTATAAAGCTTGTGATTATACTGCTATTTCACTCTTATAAAGCTGAGAATGGCAATATCGTCGGCGACATGTTCGGGTGCTTCGAAAGATTCGTTCTGTAAGTGATGCAATAATTGGGAAAATTGTTCATTCAGACCGCCGCTAAACGGTTCCAATGCCCCATCTGAACAGATAATGAAACGTGCATTGCGGCTGAGGATATATTCATTTTCTTCTACCTCAAGATCTTCAGTGAGGCCAAGAGGAAAGCTGCTGGATGACAGGATTTTTGGTTCCTGATTCGGTTCAAAGATAATCGGAGGAGGATAGTGGCCAGCACTGGACCATTTCAAAACATGGCTTTCCAGGTTCAGAATTCCGGCAATCATGGTGATATGCTTTTCGATATTTTCCTGAACCAGCATCCCGTTCAGCTTCTTGATCAGCTCACGAGGTGTTTTCGAACGTCCATGAAAGGCTGCCATCCAGGACGTTAATAAACTGCTGGTAACGCCATGACCAGAAACATCTGCAAGATAGAAAATGACTTCTTTATCGCTGATTTTCCAGTAATCGTACCAATCGCCAGATAAATAGGCAGAAGGCTGAAAATAGGTTTCAACCGCATAATTGGTCAATTCAATTTCATTCGGTAGCAAACGTTTTTGTAACTCTGCCGCTGAAGGAAGATCACGACTATCCTGATTACGCTTATATTGCGCATCAATTTTTTGTAATGCGATATCGGGTTGTTCAGGCAGTTTATTCCAGATCCAGCCTGCCAAAGCGCCTTGTTCCCAAGCTTGTGCCAAGGCTGTTCCTTCATTTTTCAGCGCTAATACTACAGTCGGAAGGTTCCACTTGTATTTCAGATAATCATGTACATCTGCAATGGCAATAATCGTTGCATCGTACAACTCGTGATCTTCCAGCTTGATTACTTGAACATGCGGAAGCTTCTCAAGCACTTGATCTAAATAAGGAATATCGCGAGTAGGTTGAATGAAATACATAGACAGGTAGTTCGATCCTGGAATGAGTTATAAGATGTACTATAACAAGCAAATGATTGCTAGCGAAAAGTTTTCGCTAGCAAATCAACATTGAGCTTTGGTTTCAAAGGTCATCACTAGAAGATTCAGTCTCATTTTCATCGAAAGATTCATCCTCAAGATTTTCATCATCAAAGTCATCTTCAAGGAATAAAGATTCCTGTTCCAGACCTTTTTTCTGGGCGATCATATAATTAGTGCGTTGCAAATAAATATCGCGAATTTGTGCATAACGATCACCTGTTAACACACCTTCAATATCAAGTAATTCTGCACGATTATCAATTGCACGCCAGAATTGATCACCCCAATACAAGCCTTCATCATCTTCAAGAATATATTTCTGTGGACGGGTCTGGCTATCGACTGCCATACCGAAAGTATCACGCACAGAACTTGGGCCCAGGAACGGTAACATCACATAAGGGCCAGAAGGTACACCATAATAACCTAGTGTGATCCCGAACTTTTCATCTTCATGATCCAGTCCCAGACGCCGGGCAGGATCTGCCAGACCTAAAGTGGTTAAAGTATTAATGGTAAAACGACCCAAAGATTTTGCTGCACGAGCAGGCCGGCCCTGAATCAACTGGTTTACCGCATTCCATGGTTCACCTAAATTGCTACGGAACTGGGTATAGCTGCCGCGCACATCTTGAGGAACCTTTTCCTGATACTGAACCGCAATGGGGCGAACGACTGCCTGATCGATTGCATCATTAAATTGATAGACCTTTCTATTCCAGCCCTGGAAAGGATCTTTAACTTCTTCAGCCTGTGCGGCACTAGCATCGACTTTTAGCTGGGTTTGCAGATGACTCACCTTGGAAGATATTTTTTCTCTGAGTGGAACCGTAGCAGTAGTAGCAGAAGATTCAGTTTCTATTTCAGTCTGTTCAGCCTGAGTAGTGTCTTCAGCAAAAATTAATGGGCTAGAGGCCAAAGAAAATAAGCATAAAGATAAATAAATAGAGCGATGCATAAGGAAACCCCAAAGCCTTGTTCTGAGTATAGTGGCGTTGTTTAACCCGGAATAATAAACTGTATTACTAGGAATAGGCGTAATTTAAGCAAAATTGTATAATAAATGAATAAAAACTTCATAAAAGGCTAAAAAATAGACATGCGGTAAGATTTATTTGAAAAAGGTATTGCAAGCCCCCTGAAATACTGTAGAATGCACATCCATCGGCGGTGATGAAGATTAAAACTTCTGATAAAACAGTAACTTAGCATGAGATGGTTGAGTTGGGTTTTAGAAAGAAAGTTTAAAAATAATTTTCATTACTGGTTGACTTTCTAGAGATAGAGAGTAATATAGCCGACCTAGCTTGCTACTGACGAAGTAGCAAGAAGATCATTAAGAGATTATGAAGAACAACTTGTGTGGATTTTTACTGGTTGATTGATCGAAATTATTTTCATTGATTGAATGGTAGAAATTACTCGAAGTTTATTTGAGAAATATTTGTCAGAAAATTGATGAGCCAAGTTTAAGAACTTTACTTATAAAGTTCGAAATGATTTTAACTGAAGAGTTTGATCATGGCTCAGATTGAACGCTGG
>NZ_VPEG01000155.1:0-1360 GCF_013417275.1 Acinetobacter sp. YH16038
GATTAATACCCTTGACGGATCGGTGGTGTTTGCCTGACCAAAAATAGCTAACCAAGTCCATATGTTGACTATATGGTTTATCTAAAACAGTATCATCAATACTGACTATAAGTATATTATTATCAATATGTTGAATTGATTCTTGATATAGGTCGTGAGGTGTGTAGTCTTCACGCTCTAGAAAGCGATTTACACTATCATGCGAGATATTATAAGTCTCGGCAAGTTGTGTGCAGCTAATAGAGTTCGGTTCTGTCATGAGAAAGCCCATATAAATGGGTAATGTACAAGTTGCTGTAGAAGCATGTTTAATTCGTCTGATCACAGATACTTTATAAAGTATTTTAATACTTTTTTGAATCCGTCAATGCGTAAGTCCTATATAAGATGCTTCTGATTTTTTAACTTCTACATCATTTAGTCCCATAGAAGGACAAATGTTAGGTGTTTCTTAATTTTTTCTAAAATTAACATAATTCTTATTATGCGAAATTAAAAAAGGAAGCGGTATGCTTCCTTTCCTATTTTTATGTCAATTTCAATGAATTAAGCACCTAAACGCATTAACTTTTCTTGAATTGCATCGCTTACAAACTTATTCAATGAATTACTTGATGCTAAAACAGCTTTACGGTGTAGATCAGGACTGATACGCACATTAAACGTACCTTTAAAGGGTTGATCAGGCTTTTTATTTAGTTCGATACATGATTCTAAATAGCCATCTACAGATTCTTGAAAGGCTTGTTCTAATGCTTTTAATGTTTCGGCTTCATAAGTGATCAAATCACGGATAAAAGCGACTTTTCCAAACAACTCACCTGTTTCTAGGTCAGGTTCAATTGTTCCAAGATAACCTTTATATTTTAGATAACTCATAAAAATCTCTCCTGCTTGAGTGCTTGTTTTACAGCTTTCAATGCACCACCTTTGATTTCATTCTCAGGGTGTGGTCTATGCAGTAAAATCATATGTTCAGTTTTTTCATTAAAAAATCGAACACGAGAGCCTGCCATTTCAAACTTTTCATAGCCGAGCTGGCTCAGTAAAACGACTAAATCTTTATATGGAAATGTATTTTTTGAATTTCCAAGTTTTTCCAATAACTTTTCCGTTTTACCCATATTTTAGTCCCACTCTGTTCTAACTCAGTATAGTACCTTTGATTTAATTATTGCAACTAAGTTTAGTTGCAAAAATGTGGGTATTACTTATGGAACGTATAAAAATAAAGATCGTTGTAGAATAATAGCTGATATCAAGTGAATAGAGTTTTTATATGGCTGTTACTGCTGCTCAGCAAAAAGATATTGATAAAGTTTTAAAAAAATATCCTGATTGCTGTTCAATTTGCAAAGAT
>NZ_VPEG01000156.1:0-1357 GCF_013417275.1 Acinetobacter sp. YH16038
TGCTTCATAACGAGATTTACAGAGCAAAGCGACTGTAGCCACTGGCTCCATGACGAGCGAAGCGAGCATAAAGCTTTATGAGCGAAGCGAATCCATTCTTGTTTTTAGCGTCCTAGCCGGTCTTTGAAAAAAACTGCCCCCAGGAATCGAGCGCAGCGAGATTCAATAGAGTTTGAGCGAAGCGAAAACATAGGGCAGTTTTAAATGCCGTTTTTAATTTTTTTGGGCTTTTAATAATAAAAAAGCTTTTAAATGCTTTTAAGCAGTCTGAAAGCATTGATATACGTGCGTTTCAGAGGACATAAGACGACACTTAGTGTGCTAAAAGACGACACTTAGTGTGCTAGAAATTCTCAATAAGACGACACTTAGTGTGCTTTGAAAGACAAAATAAAACATGTCGTTTTAAGCACGTTTAGTTTGCAAGATGCGACAAAATAAAATATGTCTGCTTATTGCTTCTTGATAAGGCTTCACATAAGATCAATAAGACGACATAATAAAATAAGACGCTATATGAAAGATTTAATTGTGAAAGATAACGCTTTAATTAATGCCAGCTACAATCTTGACCTAGTGGAACAACGGTTAATTCTTTTAGCAATAATTGAAGCCCGTGAAAGTGGTAAAGGTATTAATGCGAATGACCCTTTAACTATTCACGCAGAGAGCTATATCAACCACTTTGATGTATTGAAAAATGGTGCTTATCAAGCACTAAAAGAAGCCTGTAAAGACTTGTTTGCTCGTCAATTTAGCTATCAAGAACCAAGAGGAAAAGGAGTAGCTCATATTACCTCACGTTGGGTTTCTCAAATTGCATACATCGAAAAAACGGCATCTGTTGAGTTAATTTTTTCACCTGCAATTATCCCTTTAATAACTCGGCTAGAAAAACAATTTACGAGCTATGAGTTAGAGCAAGTAAAAGGGCTTTCCACTGGCTACGCCATTAGACTTTATGAACTTTTGATTGCTTGGCGTAGTAGTGGGAAAACACCAATTATTGAGCTAAGTGAGTTCAGAGAAAGATTGGGAGTATTAGAAAGTGAATATCATCGAATGCACGACTTTAAAAAGCGTGTTTTAGAACCATCATTAAAGCAAATCAATGAAAATACAGATATTACTGTCAAAGAAGAACAGCACAAAAGAGGACGTAATATTATTGGTTTTTCATTCCGATTTAAACAGAAGGCACAGCCAAAAAAACAACAAAAAACCGACCCTAAACGAGATCCAAACACACCTGATTTCTTTGTCGAAATGACCGATGCACAACGGCATTTGTTTGCACACAAATTATCTGAACTGCCCGAAGTTGGTAGCGAATATGCAGAGATCGGAGAGTCATCCG
>NZ_VPEG01000157.1:0-1342 GCF_013417275.1 Acinetobacter sp. YH16038
TATCAAATTCGGATCAAAGACAAAGCACTGAAAAAGACCACTCTAAAATTGTACTATTTCTTACAATGGTTTTTGATGTTGGGTATTTTCTTCCTGATTTTTGTGCGCCCATATTTATTTTAATCGTGAAGCAAAGATTGAAAAAATACGCTCTTCGGGGCGTTTTTTTATGTGCTTTAAAATTAATCTGCAAAGTTGCATGCCAATCGAAAAATCTTGTATAGAATGAAAACAATAGATGGGGGATGCAATGTACACGTTTAGTTCTAAAAAAGATTGGTGGGTGGTGGCCTTTATTGTTTGTATGAGTGGCTTGCTCATTCAATTATTACTGACGATGCAAGCTAAAGGTACCATGCAGCAATATCCTGTTCATTAATTAAAATACAATGATTTTTATTTATTCTATTGATTTTTTTGGCAAATCTCTCTACTACTTTGTGGGATGATGGCATTGTAAGGATTACTTCATAATCTTTTTCATGCATTAAGCTATGGAGAATTTTAGAGATATTGGGGTTGAATTTTCCACACTCTTTAAGAGATATTGAGAATCCTTTTTGTCCTTTTAGGGCGTAAATTAAAGGATTCCCATCACCCCCCTGACGACTATACAAACGTTTAAAGACACTATGCACAATTAAGTCATTAAGTTTGTGATGATTAGGGTTAGCATCTAATGACGTATTTACTAGTTGTTCTGTTTCTGAGGTGAAAGTAACAACTTTATTGTCATTAACGAGAATTCCCAATTTAAGTCTCAACTATTTGGCTTATAAATAATTTTTAAAATTATCTTTATAAAAAAGAAAAAGTCCAATAAGTCTTGAAACTTATTGGACTTTCGCTTTATATTCTGTGGGTACAGTTATTTGATGCTACCAACATCAATTAACGAAAGATCGGCAGAGCTACCAACTCATACTGATATTCACCTTACGGCTAGTACCAGTTCCTATTTTAAAGAAAAGAACTAGTTTGACAAGCCTCAATTTGAAGTCCTTCGTTAATTCAGTAGTTTAAATCATCAAATAAGCACCTAACGGTCGAGCTTTATCTACTTCTGTGCGCCCTTTTTTAAAGGAAGATATGCGGTGCATGTGGAGGGATAAGTGTCACTGGTGCATCGTAGCGATAGTCGAAAGGCTAAACCGCTTACAGGGGATCTCACATAGGCGGAGCGTTGGAAGTAGTTGTATAGGTCGGTGAAGTTGCATGTTGGAGGAATCCTCGCAGAGATATCGCCATACTTCGACAGGGAGCGTGTGGGAGAAGGTGCAAAACCTTTAGTCCTTGTCTGCATGGTCAGCAAAACCATGTGCGGATACGACCGATGCGTGGC
>NZ_VPEG01000158.1:0-1325 GCF_013417275.1 Acinetobacter sp. YH16038
CGTACACCGTAGTCAAGAACGCATTGGCGGCCAGGAGTTCGTCCAGCTTGACCGCCTGCTCGGGCTCAAGGTTGTCAGCATTGCGTAACAGTATCCAACGGCTGCTTTTGATCACCTTGCGGGCGACCTTGTCATCTCGCAGTTGATTGGCCTGATCAACTCGCACTCTATCCATCACTTCGCGGCCATACTTAGCCACCACATGGAACAGGTCGTAGACCACCACCGCGTTGGGGCACTGGGCCTTCACTTCAAGATCGAAGGCTGAGTTCATGTCCATGGCCACTGCCTCGATCTGGTTCCGGGCATCGCCTAACCACTCGAAGAACGGCCGGATCGCCTCACGCGAGCGGCCCTCGCCAATCCACACCACTTGCTGGGTGTCGGCACAGGCGACCACCGTGGCGTAGCGATGACCCTTGTGCAAGGCGAATTCGTCCATCATCAGGCGGCGCAATCGACTTCGATCTGGCTCGTGCAAATCACGTTTGAGCCGCTCCATGTCAATAGTCTTGACTGTATGCCAATGCAAGCCCAAAAGATTGGCAACATGACTGACGGGCAGCATCTGTACTAATTTCTCAATCCAGTTTCGCACTGATTGCGTAATACGGGAGCGCGGTGGTAGCCAATCGATCCGCTCTCTGGTTGGACCGCATTGTGGACAACGCAGCCGCCGCACAGGTACATCCAACTCGACGCGATACTGCATAATTGGTGACTCGCGAACTCGGCGCCAATTGATGTCATGTACCAGGAAACAAGGGCAATCGCATCGGCTACAAATTGGCGTATGCTCCTCGTCGTGTGTAAGACGGATCAGCAAAGTCTGTTCATCTAGAAGCCCATGAGACGCTGGCGAAAAGCCCTTCCAGAACAGGCTCCAAACATCAGCGCTAGTCATGATCATGGACCGATTGCGCGCTATCGGTGCCTTGTAGCGCCAAGGCATCATGTTCTTCTTGGCTGAGATGGCGTCTGTTGGGATTGATGCAGGACAGACAAAGCACTGCTGTTGCGAGGATGAGGCAATAAGCGATGATCGGCCAGGTGGTACCAGTCGATAAAAGCGTAATAATGAGTGTCCCGATAATCCCTAACAGTAGTCCACCCAAACAGAAGTAGACTGCTGTAGCGGTCCCAGCGATATGATCGAAACCTCGAAGAGCGGCATTGGGTGCCACCGATACCGCAGTGGCGATACCAACACCCACGAGCCACATCGGGGCGATGAAGCCAAGCACCGAGACCGGTGCCAATGTCTCGCCAACAGCGAGCAACAGCGCTCCCGCCATCAGACACCCCATTCCCACTCGTAAGGTCTT
>NZ_VPEG01000159.1:0-1311 GCF_013417275.1 Acinetobacter sp. YH16038
TCCGATGCGGCGCACTAACCATCGAAACCTCGTGAATGTCGGTATCCTGTCTGGCAGGATACCGCTCATTTCCCTTGTTCAGTTCATCGCCGTCGCCGAGCATCTGAATTTTCGGCATGCGGCCAAGGCACTTGGTATCAGCCAGTCGAGCGTCAGCGCGCGTGTGAAAGCGCTGGAGGATAACCTTGGTGTCCTGCTATTTGAGCGCCATGCGCGGGGCGTTCGGCTAACAGACGCAGGCAGGCACTTCATGGAGCGTGTCACGGCGGGTGTCGATCAACTCGATCACGCAGTGAAGACCGCAGGCATGACAGCTCAAGGAGAATACGGCCGGCTTCGCATCGGCATCCATGCCTTAATCCCACGCAGCTTTCTCACGGAGCTGATCCGTCATTATCGGGAAGAACATACGGGCATTGAGGTTGAGATCACCGAAGGCACAGCCCGCGATGCGGTGATGCAGCTTCGTGCTGACCAGCTCGACGTGGTGTTCGTCGCGGGCAAGCCCGAGATGCCCGACTGCCATACCCGACCGATCTGGACCGAACCGCTGGTGGCCGTGCTATCGGATGGGCATCGCCTCGCCGGGCAGTCCGCAATCACTTGGTCCGATCTGGTCGGCGAGACTTTCATTGTTCGCTATGGTGGCACCGGCCCGCAGGTCCATGACCATATCGTGCTGCGCCTTGCCGGGCGTTGGCCCGCACCGTCGATCCGGCGCTTTGATGTGGGGCGCGACACGCTGCTATCTATGGTCGGACAAGGCTTCGGCATCACTATCGTCGGCGAGGCAACGTCATTGTTGCCGACGACCGGCATCGTCTTCCTGCCCTTCCTCGATGAACCGGAGCCGGTTGCCTTTACAGCCGTCTGGTCGCCGTTCAATCGCAACTCCGCACTGAAAAATCTACTCAACCTCGCAGGCAAAATGAAGCGTGACGGCGATTCGCCCAATCGTTTCCTGGATGGCACTCGACCGGCACGATAACGGCACAGGCGATCCATCCTATTTGCCGCCGATAGTATCCGGCAGCCCTCCGGCATCCTCTTTCCTGTTGCCCGTCCCGATTTTGCCTACTCTCTGATCGGCTCCGTCTCTTTTGCCGACTGGAGCCTGCATTGCGCGGAGGCCGAATCCTTTGGGGTCAGATCGCCGTAGTCATCACCATCGTTCTGGTGATGACACTGAGAAATTTGACGATAATCAAAATACTGACCTGCAAAGAAGCGCTGCATACGTCGATAAAATGATTGTGGTAAACACTTGATGGGCAAGGCTTTAGATGCAGAAGAAAGATTACATGTTTGCTT
>NZ_VPEG01000160.1:0-1301 GCF_013417275.1 Acinetobacter sp. YH16038
AACTTTAGTTGAATATGAAAATTATCTTTTTGATCCAGATGAGTTAATTGTTCTTGAAGATAATAGTGAACTTATCAATAGTAAAATTAAAGAGTTAGATGATTCTATAGATGTAGAATCCTTGAGAGTTGATGATGCGAAAGATTTATTAAATGATCTGGAAATCCAGCGAAAAGCTAAAACTATCGAAGATACAGTTAATCATTTAAAACTTAGATCTGATATTGACGATATTTTAGATATCTTTGCAAAAATTAAGAAAAGAGATGTTCCAGATGTTCCTTTATTTCTTGAATGGAATATATGGAGAGCTTTTGCAGCACTAAATCATACACAAGCGATAGAAGGTAACTTCATTGTAGATTTAGATGGAATGCCTTTAAATACAGCTCCAGGTAAGAAACCTGATATAGAAATTAATTATGGTTCTTTTTCATGCATTGTTGAAGTAACTATGTCATCAGGAGACACTCAATTTAATATGGAAGGGTCTTCTGTTCCACGACATTATGGTGATTTAGTGAGAAAGGTTGACCATGATGCATATTGTATATTTATAGCGCCTAAAGTTGCGCCAGGAACAAAAGCACATTTCTTTAACTTAAATCGATTTTCAACGAAACACTATGGGGGAAAAACGAAAATTGTTCCTATGTCTTTAGATGATTTTATATCTTTTTTACAAGTTGGAATAACTCATAATTTTCAAGATGTTAATAAATTAAAAAATTGGTTAGATAATTTAATTAGCTTTAACTTAGACAGTGAAGATGAAGAAGTTTGGTTTGAGGAAATTAGACGTAAAATCTCTACCTGGGCTATGTAATTATGAAATGTAATATTGACCATGCTTTGACTGGAAATATGAAAAAATATCGGGACTGTCACATTCGTCCAGATCTGGTACTGCTTTATGAGAAAGATGATAAAGGAGTGATCCGAGTCTTGCGCCTGATTCGATTAGGTAGTCATAGTGAACTTGGAATATGAGAGTCACTGAATGAAAAAACCCCGGTATCCTGCCGGGGTTTTTTATTGTGCGATCTTTGGTAGGTGCTGCTCTACCTCACAATCCTAGTGTTAGAACTTATCATTGTTGTTTTTTGCTCCGGAACATCCTGTTCCTGTATGAATCTATCGTAGGGATATTCTAGCTATCCTGATAGCCGCAAAGAACTGGAATTTGAGTAAGCTAAAGCGTACAAAGTGCCTGAAATTTATCCACAAGAAATGGGGATAATTTTGAACATTCACGCATTGATAAAATTTAAAAAATCGCAAAATCGACTACTTTTTAAACA
>NZ_VPEG01000161.1:0-1284 GCF_013417275.1 Acinetobacter sp. YH16038
CAGCGGGCCAAAAAGGAATACGTCCATGCCCATCGAGGTGAAACCGGCTGTGAGCGCGGGTTCAAGCATATAGCCCGACAGGCGCGTATCCTTGCCGATCACGACACGATGGCGGTGGTCACCGCGACGAAAGACACGGCCAGCCGCCATGCCGACGCGCAAGGCGGTTTCCGCCGTCATCGCGCCTTCGTTGGCTTTGCCACGAATACCGTCTGTGCCGAAATATTTGCGCACCATAAGGTCGATTATCCTGTCGTCGGGTCGCCCTCAAAGGGGACATGCCTGCTGAACCGCGAATATAGAGAAATATCCCGAATGTGCAGTTAACGAATTCTTGCGGTTTCTTTCAGCGCCGCCAATACCGCCAGCCCGTCGCGCAAGGGGCGCGGCTCGTGTGTGCGGATGAAGTCAGCTCCACCTGCGGCGGCGGCAAGCTCTGCAGCGAGTGTCGCGGCCCCGACATCCCCCGGACCACGGCCTGTGAGCGCGCGCAGAAAGGATTTGCGCGAAACAGACAGAAGCACCGGCAAATCGAAGCGCAGCCGCAATTCATCGAACCGCGCCAGCACCGAGAGCGAGGTTTCGGGAGCAGCCCCCAGAAAAAACCCCATGCCGGGATCAAGGACAAGGCGGTTGCGTTTGATACCGGCACCCGTCAGCGCCGCGATGCGCGCGTCAAAGAACGCCGCAATGTGATCCATGATGTCGCCAGCGGGTGCCTCGCGCCGATCTGCCTGCCCGTCTTGCACCGAATGCATAACGACGAGTTTGGCAGATGATTTCGCCAATTGCGGATAGAACGCAGCGTCTGGAAAACCGCGAATATCATTGAGATAGGCCACACCACGCGACAAGGCATAGGCTTGCGTCGCGGGTTGATAACTGTCGAGCGAGACGGGAATGCCATCTGCCTTGAGCGCGTCCAGCACCGGCGCGATACGCGCGATTTCTGTGTCGGACGAAACAGGCGCGGCGTCGGGATTGCTGGATGCCGGACCGAGGTCGATCACATCTGCCCCCTCGGCCATCAGCTTACGCGCCTGCGCAATGGCTGCGTCTGGCGCCAGATACCGGCCTCCATCGGAGAAACTGTCCGAGGTTATGTTGACGATGCCGAAAATGATGAGCGATTTATTCATGGGGGCTTCTATAATAATCTCTGTACACGACAAAAATAGATAACTCATTGAAATAATGTCACAATAATTGTTTTCTAACGACGAATACTATGACACATCTCAATGAGTTATATCTTATCTTAAACAAATCTCTAAAATGGAACAA
>NZ_VPEG01000162.1:0-1283 GCF_013417275.1 Acinetobacter sp. YH16038
TAGAGGTGGTCCCACTTGTTTGAACAACTAAAAGCGTATTTATAAGTGATATTCCGCTCTAGTTAAGCCACCTTGTTTTGTTGGGGTAGCTGATCATAGTAAAACTCATTTGGTGTCATTTTGTCTAGACTCGAATGAGGTCGTTTCAAATTATAAAACTCAAAATATGCACTTAATTGCTTTTTCGCATCTGTGACACTGCTATAAGCTTTGAGATACACCTCTTCATATTTAACGCTCCGCCATAATCGTTCAACCATCACATTATCTACCCATCGACCTTTACCATCCATACTGATTTGAATGCCATTTGATTTCAATACATCAATAAATGCATCACTGGTAAACTGGCTGCCTTGGTCTGTATTAAATATTTCAGGTCGACCATATTTTTCAATCGCTTCATTTAAAGCCGAAATACAAAAATCCACCTCCATACTAATCGATACCCTATGCGCAAGTACCTTGCGGCTATGCCAATCAATCACAGCACATAAATAAACAAAGCCTTTTGCCATAGGGATATACGTTATATCCGTAGACCACACTTGATTACTGCGCTGAATAGCCAACCCTTTGAGCAGATATGGATATTTACGGTGAGCTTGATTAGCCTGGCTTAAATTTGGTTTGCAATATAACGCCTGAATACCCATTTTCTTCATTAAAGTACGTGTATGACGTCGTCCTATATGATGTCCTTGACGATTCAACAAATCACGCATCATACGACTGCCTGCAAAAGGATATTGCATATGTAATTCATCAATACATCGCATCAGCTTCAGATCTGATGCACTCACAGGTTTTGGGCGATAGTAATAACAACCACGGGAGACTTTCAGCAGCTTAGCTTGCTTAGATACTGAAATCTGAAGTGAGTCGTCGATTAACTTTTGTGGTTGAAGCGGCCCAGTTTCTTCAACACACCTTCTAAAAAATCAATTTCTAATGCCTGCTCACCGATTTTTGCATGTAGTTTTTTTAGATCGATGGGTGGTTCTGTTGGAGCTTTTGATTGATCGAAAGCTTGCGAGGAAGCTGAGATCAATTGATTTTTCCAGTCAATAATTTGGTTTTGATGAACATCAAACTCAGCACTCAATTCAGCAAGTGTTTTTTCTGCTTTAATCGCAGCAAGTGCTACCTTAGCTTTAAAATCATTTGAATGATTTCTTCTTGGTCTACGTGCCATAAAATACTCCATATATTGATGTTTATAACATCATTTGAGGAGCAGAATATCACTTATAGGAGTTGTTCAAATTTACGGATCCATCTCT
>NZ_VPEG01000163.1:0-1278 GCF_013417275.1 Acinetobacter sp. YH16038
TGCTTCATAACGAGATTTACAGAGCAAAGCGACTGTAGCCACTGGCTCCATGACGAGCGAAGCGAGCATAAAGCTTTATGAGCGAAGCGAATCCATTCTTGTTTTTAGCGTCCTAGCCGGTCTTTGAGAAAAACTGCCCCCAGGAATCGAGCGCAGCGAGATTCAATAGAGTTTGAGCGAAGCGAAAACATAGGGCAGTTTTAAATGCCGTTTTTAATTTTTTTGGGCTTTTAATAATATAAAAAGCTTTTAAATGCTTTTAGGAGGGCTGAAATCATTGGTATACGTGCGTTTCAGCGATCATTCTCCACCATTTACCTTGCAATACTCCACCATTTACCTTGCAAGAATTTCTCAATACTCCACCATTTACCTTGCATAATCCATCATAAAATATTATGGTGGATTTACATCATAAAAATTATAGGTGGGAGATGTCGGAATTAGTAGTCAAAGACAATGCTCTAATCAATGCTAGTTACAACCTTGACCTAACAGAACAACGGTTAATTCTGCTAGCAATTGTGGAAGCAAGGGAATCAGGCAAAGGAATTAATGCGAATGACCCTTTAAACATTCATGCAGAAAGCTATATAAATCAATTTGGAGTGCATCGAAATACCGCATATCAAGCCTTGAAAGATGCTTGTGATGATCTTTTTGCAAGACAATTCAGCTATCAAAGCCTTAGCGAAAAGGGGAATATCCAGCATCATAAATCACGCTGGGTAAGCGAAGTTATTTACGTTGAACAAGAAGCAGTTGTTAAGTTAATTTTTGCTCCCGCTATTATCCCGCTAATTACTCGACTAGAAAAACACTTCACAAGCTATGAATTAGAACAAGTTAGTCAATTAAAAAGTGCCTATGCTGTTCGCTTATACGAAATTTTAATTGCTTGGCGTAGCACAGGAAAAACACCCGTAATTGGGTTGGATGACTTTAAAAAACAGATAGGAATTAATGAGGGAGATTACAAGCGAATTGATGTACTTAAATCCCGTGTACTAGAGCCATCAATTAAGCAAATCAATGAACATACGGATATTATTGTATCTGTTGCACAGCATAAAACAGGGCGTTCAGTTACTGGTTTTTCATTCCGATTTAAACAAAAACCACAACCAAAAGTAGAACAAAGAACCGACCCAAAACGAGATCCAAACACACCTGATTTCTTTGTCGAAATGACCGATGCACAACGGCATTTGTTTGCACACAAATTATCTGAACTGCCCGAAGTTGGTAGCGAATATGCAGAGATCGGAGAGTCATCCG
>NZ_VPEG01000164.1:0-1267 GCF_013417275.1 Acinetobacter sp. YH16038
GGATTGATACAGATACTTTCTTGGAAATTCACGCTCAACACTATGCAGACCGCTTTCATGTCGATGTTAAAAACACTTATGCGATGTTGTCAGAAGCAGTAATGACGCTATTTAATCGCCAAGTTACTTACATGACTATGGATGAAAAAAGAAATAAACCTGAAAAGCGTGTGGTTAGGTGGGTAAGCGGTATTTCTTATGTTGAAGGGGCAGGGATAGTCAAGCTTCGTTTTGCTCCTGAAGTAGTGCCATTAATCACTCGCTTAGAACAAAATTTTACTAGCTATGAATTAATGCAAGTTTCAAACTTAAATCTATACGCTACTCGCCTATATGAATTGTTAGTATGTTGGCGCAGCACAGGAAAAACGCCAATCATTGAAATTGGTGAATTCCGTTCTCGAATTGGTTTACAAGAACATGAGTACAAGCCAATGAATAACTTTAAGAATAGAGTCTTAGAGCCTGCAATTAAACAAATTAACGAACATACAGATATAACAGTCAAAGTAGAACAGCACAAAACAGGGCGATCTATTACGGGCTTTTCATTCAAGTTCAAACAAAAGCAACAGCCTAAATCAATCGAATCAAATCGAGATCCAAATACAACCGATCTGTTTGCCAAAATGACAGATGCACAACGACATATGTTTTCTCACAAACTGTCTGAAATGCCTGAAATGTCTAAGTATTCACAAGGTACAGAAAGCTTTCAGCAGTTTGCTGTACGTATTGCTGAAATGCTTTTACAACCTGAAAAATTTGATGAGTTTTATCCATACCTGGTGAAAGCTGGGTACAAGTAATAATAGATTACTTAGGGTCTATCACGCACCAATCTCGAACGGTAGACCCATTCAATGAATAACATTGCTGTGACATGATATGAACTAAATTCTTTCCGTCCCCTCGCTTTACGTCTACTCCATATTTTTCTGCTATTGCCCTACGCTCTGCAACTTCATCAAACGATGGAATCCATAAAATAGAAAATATTGTTATGAAAAGAACAAAGAGAAACATCCCTCCAGTGACATAGGCATAGTGTGTCCATTTGATGTGATTAAAGTCTTTAACGGCATGGGCTGCCCTTGATTCAATCTTCTTTGCTGTCAGTTCTGCTGCATTTTCGGCTGCCTGTTTTACAGCTTCAGATAACTGAGTTTTTAAACGCTCATTATTGTGCTGAATAGCTGCTAGCTCAGCCTGAATTTCAAGTTGCTGTTTTTCAGCAATAGCCAATAGTTCAAAGGCTCTATCTTCT
>NZ_VPEG01000018.1:0-83411 GCF_013417275.1 Acinetobacter sp. YH16038
AATAGTGAAAAGAAGCTACTGCTAATTATTACTATAGATTTAAGTATTTTCATATTTTAACCCGAATCGCGGATAAAAAATTGACTTGAAAAATAAGAGGACTAGAGCCATCAGTTGAGTTACCACATAAAACTTAAAACTCTAGTCCCGATGTTTAATAGTACCGAATTATTTTGCGTAATTGATGATTTCTTTCTTAAATTTGAAGCAACCTACTGGAATTTCCTTAAACAAAGTCGTCGTTTCTCCAGAGTCCGAACTGATCAGCTGAAAGATACAGATCTTCATTAGTTGAGAGTGCAATTGAATTCGGTGCACACAGCAGCATTAAAGCCTGTTTAAAGGTTTCAGCCTTGCTTTGATCTTGCTGTTCAATCTGATCCAGAAATTTTTTCAGATGATCTAACCCTTCTAAGGGATCTGTTTGCTGATTTTTGGCAATCTCACTTAAGGCCTTACTATGATTCAAACTAGATTCAAGCTGGCTTTTCGCAGGACTGGCATTTAAGTGATTGGCATTGGCATTTTCTTGTTTATAGGTAGAGAGAAGCAAGCCAGCTCCGGCTCTTAGTACTCCCCATTGATCTGTTCTTAACTCAAAGCCCTCACCACGCCCGTTGCTAGCCTCATCTTCTTTTGGATGGCTTAGATTTCCTAAATTTAGCTGACTGGCCCCATGACTACTTTGCAGCTGTGCACTAATCTGTCCAGTTGTATCATCGAAGCGAAGCTGGTTAAAACCTTCGCCATCCACCTCTTGAGAACGGATACCACTTAGTTTTTTAGTGAGTGGCAATTGCCCCTTCTTATCAAACATAGTTTGATAACGTTCAGCCTCATGAATACGTCCAACAATAAAGGGACGATCAATATCTCCTTCGAAGAAATCAATCACTACAATTTCCCCGATACGTGGATGGAATCGGGCGCCATAACCTTCACCTGCCCATGGCGTTAGCACATCTACCCAGGCCGAATCAGTGTCATTATCATTGGCGCCAGCACCACCATCATGCTGATGATCTTCACTACGGGTAAATAAAAAGCGAACCTTCACGCGTCCTCATTCATCGACATAAATAGTTTCACCTTCAGGCCCTACCACTTTCGCCCGTTGTGGATAGGCCACGGGCCGATGTTGTAGTGCATGATATTCAGGTATTACAGGAATATCTCGACGAATTAAATACAGCTCATTACCTTGTCTCTCATCATCCAGAACTTTCCAGCGACTGGACTGCATGAGCTGATCCAGCTGTAGCAAAAGATCTTTCGGTAAATTATTCTGGTTATAGAAATATTTACCTAAGATGAGAAACTCTCGCTGATTTTCCGGATGTTGATCAATTTCGGGATGATGATGCAGTTCAAACCAGTAACCCACTTGGGCATCACGAACACTACTGCTGGCCTTAAAATATTTGGACTGCATGGCATGATAGTGACTAAGTTGCTGACTAAGTTGATCCAGTTGAGCTGGACTGGATGATGTAGCCTGATCTTCTCTATTTAGGTCACTGGTCCAAGCTGGGCTGATGTTCCAGACATCTTCCAGATTTAAACTAGTATGATCCTGAACACTACTCTGCTGAATATTCACCAATCGCTGGTTTTGCTCCTGCTCCAGATCTATAGCTTGCCAGCGTTGCAATCCAACATTGTTTGGCACTAATTGGCGCTCAGCAATTAGGCTGGTGATAGTATCGAATTGCTCAGTTGCATGACTGCGATGGAAGCGGATGGAACGGCGCTTTAAGGCTTGAAAATATTGCTGCTCATCAACAAGACGCAGGACTTGTGGCTGAATGGTTCGAGCTGATATTGAAATGATTAATTCCTTTTCATCAATCAGCCAGTTAATACCCTCACTACGCCATAGGCGGGTCAGAAAGTCATAATCACTTTCATTGGACTGTATGACCAATGGCCGTACATCATATTCACGATTTAGTCCGGAAAGATCCAAACTTAAACTTTTCGCAAATAAGCCACTTCGCTTTTGCCATTCAGTAAACAGAATTTCACTGATCTCCCTGACACTTTTATTCAAAAACACACGACTATTACGGCGTTTATGCCAAAGTGAAGTCGCATCTTCGAGAGTCAGCTGATAGACACTTAAAGCACCATCGCTATGCCCCTGTTTAGCTGCGGTAATGATACCTGTAGTCCGGAAAAGCTCACCTTGATCAGTGACCTGATCAACAGCAACCTGACAGCCAATAAACTGTTTTAAGGCAATATAGGGATGGGTGGATAGACAAAGTAATTCAGCATGTAGCCCCTCATTGATCCAGTGCCTGCCTTCAATACGCTGAATCAGAACCTGAGAATTTAAAATTTCATTAGAAAATCGGAGATGAAGTGCACGCTTCTGTGAGCTTAGACCCAAGCCCTCAAGCACCGTATAAATACTCTGTAGCATTTTATAATTATTATTTGAGGTTATTTTTATCGCACTGATTTTAGGGAATAAGCTTAGAACAATCCATCTTGGTATTTATTTCACATGAATTAACCACAAATAGCCTTAACCTGACCTTATATCCTCTATGCTTATGAAATAGAAGATGTATTCTGTTTCAACCTTTTCAATTTTTCTGATTATTTGCTGATTCACTTACTGCTACACTGAAAGCCGAATACTTTATATCTCCTACATCATCCTCGATTACAGGATAAGCCAGAGGCCAAGGACATGCTTGAGTTACATTCTAAACTTCCCAATCTGGGCGTTACTATTTTTAGTACCATGTCGGCCTTGGCACAAAAACTCGGAGCAATTAACCTGTCACAAGGTTTTCCAGATTTTCCTGCTCCACCGCAATTGATTGAAGCCCTCAGTCGGGCGGCTGAAAATGGTTTTAATCAATATGCACCGGGTGATGGTTTACCAGTATTACGTGGGCTGGTCGCTGATCTTTATCAGCATCGTGACCAGCTCATTCTAGACCCGGTAGATGAAATCACCATTACTCCTGGCGCAACGATTGCAATCTTCTGTGCAATTCAGGCAACGGTACGAACAGGTGAAGAAGTCATTATTTTTGATCCCAGTTATGACAGCTATGCGCCAAGCGTGAAGCTGGTCGGTGCCAAACCGGTACATATCGCTCTGGAATATCCTGGTTTTTCTGTGGACTGGAATCAGGTCAAAGATGCAATCAATGACCGTACCCGCATGATTGTAGTGAATACACCGCATAATCCCACCGGAACGGTATGGACAGAGCAAGACTGGCAACAGCTGATTGAACTGATTCGTGATCGCAATATTGTAGTTCTGTCTGATGAAGTTTATGAACATCTGGTATTTGATGAAGTTCGTCATCATTCTGCAGCATCATTTCCGGAACTCCGTGAACGCAGTTTTGTGATTGGTTCTTTTGGTAAAACCTTTCATGTGACCGGCTGGAAAACTGGTTTCTGTGTTGCACCGCCAGCCTTAATGCAGATGTTCAGACAGATTTACCAGTTTGTCAGCTTCTGTGGTGTAACGCCAATTCAGGTGGCTTTGACTGAATATATGCAGCTACATTCTGAACATATCCATGAGCTGTCCGGTTTTTATCAGGCCAAACGGGATTTGTTTAATCATGCACTGACAGACTCCCGTTTTCACTGGACGCCATCACAAGGCACCTATTTCCAGAATCTGGATTACAGTGAAATTCGTCCTGATCTGGATGCACTGTCGATGTGCCATTATCTGGCGAAACAACACGGTGTTGTGGCGATTCCGGTATCAGCGTTTTATCAGGAGCCGCCTAAAGATTTACACTTATTACGCTTCTGCTTTGCCAAAAAAGATGAAACCTTGATAGAAGCGGCACAGATTCTTTCCAAAGTTTAAAAAAATAGACTTATTGGTTACTGAAAAGCTAAGGCGTTCTTGATGCGGATCATGGATAATTTAGTCCTGATAAATATATGAAAAATCAAGAACAGGATGTCATATGGCACAGCAAGCATTGGTTCACCAGCAGAATTTATGGAAAACATTTTTTATTTTCCTGTTACCGCTGGTCGTTACCAACATCCTGCAAAGCCTGTCCGGTACGATTAATACTGTTTTTGTCGGGCAAATGCTCGGCGTGCAAGCAATTGCCGCTGTGGCAGTATTTTTCCCGATTCTGTTCTGTCTGATGGCTTTTGTGATTGGTCTCTCTGCAGGTTCTACGGTTCTGGTAGGACAAGCTTGGGGTGCCAGAAACCTGGAAAAAGTGCGCTGTGTAGTTGGCTCTACCCTGTTTATGACACTGATTGGTGGCAGCCTGATTGCCCTATTGGGTGTATTTTTTGCTGAAAATATCCTGCAACTCTTGAGTACAGATCCGGATGTGATGCACCTGTCTTTGCCTTATGTGCAATGGATGCTGGCCGGTAGTCCTCTGATTTTTATTTATATTATTTATACTTCAATTTTACGCGGGGTTGGAGACAGTACTACGCCACTGTTTGCCTCTGCCCTAACGATTGGTGTGGGCTTGGTAGTGACACCGGTCCTGATCGCGGGTTATTTTGGTTTTCCTAAAATGGGGATCATCTCTCCAGCAATTGCAACCATTCTGGGCAACTTGGCTGTTCTGTTATTTCTCATTCTCTATTTAAATTATAAGCGTCATCCTCTAAGACCAGACTGGGCGTTGATCAAAGATATCCGTCATCAGCCCCAGCTCAGCAAGATTATCCTGCGCTTAGGTATTCCAACCGGGGTTCAAATGGTCACAACTTCAGTCGCTGGTCTGGTCATTGTAGGTCTGGTCAACCGTTATGGTGCAGAAGCGACGGCGGCCTATGGTGCCGTGAATCAGGTGCTGAATTATATTCAGTTCCCTGCCCTTTCTATTGCCATTGCGGCTTCCGTCTTTGGGGCACAGGCCATTGGTGCTGGTAAAAATGATTTGCTCAATAAAGTGACCCGAACTGCTTTAAGTATGAATATCTTGTTTACAGGTAGTCTGGTAATTCTGGCTTATCTGTTTTCTAAATATCTCATGGCACTATTTATCACTGACCCACAGGTTGTGGTATTGGGTCAGCAACTTCTCTTCATTGTCCTATGGTCGATTTTGTTCTTTGGTGCTAGCGCAATTTTTGCTTCGATCATGCGGGCCAGTGGCACAGTGACAGTCCCGATGTTGATCAATATTATTGCCATTATTGGCATTGAAGTACCAGCTGCCTATATGTTCAGCCGCTGGTGGGGTTTACAAGGGATCTGGTATGGTTATGCCTTGGCCTTTGTCTGTCTTTGTATCATGCAAGGCCTGTATTACCAGTTTATCTGGAAGAAAAAAACCATCGAGGCACTGGTTTAATCTTCTAGCCTTACTACTGGATAAACCTTAGCAAAGCACCTCTAAATAGCGTATTTCCTGCTTAATCCATATTTTTTATATGGATTCATTTTTATTATATTTTTCAGCCATGAAGATCCTTGTTATAAGCAGTGTATTGTATAAAAACACAAGGTCTTCTCATGGCTAAACGACAAATTAAACTGGGTGCTTTTATTCCAACGACTTCGCAACATGCGGCAGGTTGGCGCCATCCTGAATCTCGTCCTCAGGATCATTTAAGCATCGATTATGCGATTGAATTAGCAAAAACTGCTGAACGCGGCCTGTTTGATGCTTATTTCCTTGCAGATGGTCTGGCAGTCAACTGGAGTCATGGCGCTTCCAAACATAATAAGAATGTCGGTTATAGCGATAAAGTTGTGGGCTTTGAACCCGTCACCTTATTCGCAGCGATTTCAGCCGTCACCCAAAATATTGGTTTTATTGCCACTGCTTCTACCACCTATGAAGAACCGTATCTGTTGGCACGAAAATATGCCTCTTTAGACCATATCAGTAAAGGTCGTGCCGCATGGAATGTCGTGACCACTATTTCTGCTGAAACCGCACGTAACTTTGGTTTTAGTGCGCATCCGGATGCCAAAGTCCGTTATGAGCGCGCGGATGAATTTATTGAAGTTGTACAGAAGCTCTGGGACTCCTGGGAAGATGATGCATTCCTCTATGACAAAGAAAACGGTCATTTCTTTGATGCATCTAAACAGCACGAACCACTGCATAGCGGCAAATATTTTAATGTCCAGGGTGCACTCAATGTCCCTCGTCCACCACAAGGCTATCCAGTGATTGTTCAGGCGGGCCAATCTGAAGATGGACGTGAGCTGGCCGCCAAATATGCCGAAGTGATTTTTACTGCCCAGCAAAGCCTGTCTGATGCCCAAGCCTTCTATCGTGATGTCAAAAGTCGTCTGGCTAAATATGGCCGTCATCCGGATGATTTAAAAGTAATGCCGGGGGTCTCTGTCTTTGTAGCTAAAACAGAACAGGAAGCCAAAGAAAAATATGAATTACTGAACAGTCTGATTCATCCAGATGTCGGTTTGGGCTTACTGTCTGGTCTGGCAGGTGATATTAATCTTTCAAACTATGATTTGGATGCCCCATTTCCTCTAGAAGATATTGAGATCAAGTCTAGCCGTCAGCAAATGATGTTTGAAATTGCAGCGAAGCATCACTTCAGCATTCGCCAGCTATATGAATATATTGCCTCTGCTCGCGGTCACTGGACGCTGATCGGAACACCTGCACAGGTAGTCGACCAGCTACAGGAATGGTTCGAAAATGAAGCAGCTGATGGTTTCAATGTCTTGCCACCAACTACGCCTGCCGGTCTGAATGACTTTGTCGATTTCATCGTACCCGAGCTACAACGCCGTGGCCTGTTCCGGACCGAATATGAAGGCACAACTCTGCGTGAAAACTTAGGACTGAAACGGCCAGAAAATCAGTATGTGATTACGCAACAAAATACTGCGGTTGCCTCTTAAACCATCCATTATAAAAAATGCCCGATAGGGCATTTTTTATTTCTTTAAGTTAAGCACTGGGGTAATTGGTGCTAGTGGAAATGACAACTATGGGCGAGGTTTATTGCTGTTGATCTCTGTATAACTTGAAACGAATGAAGCCCCTAGCCTACCAGCAAAACTGACCAGAGCCTGTGAGTAGCGGCTGTTGATCCTTCACGATTGAAAAATTTAATGCTTTTAGAATTTCTTTTTTCAACTGCTGTAGTCGCGTATTCTGGCGCTTGCGTGGATAAGATAAAGACACCTTTAAAACCTGTTCGATTCGTCCAGGATTAGCCTGCATTACCACAACTGAAGTGCTCAGTAATAAAGCTTCAGCAATATCTTGGGTCGCTAAAATCACGGTAATTTTTTTGGCTTTCCAGATTCGCTGTAATTCTTCATGCAGATGATGACGCATTAGTGCGTCCAGCCTGGCAAAAGGATCATCTAATAATAAAATATCCGGTTGAGTAACCAGGCTTTTGGCAATGGCCACTCTCAGATTCATGCCAGCAGACAAGTGTGATGGATAAGCATCCTTAAACGGCGTCAGTTGCAGTAATTCCAGCTGTTCCTGAATTCTTCGGTTTTCCTCTTCTTTGCTTAAAGGGATTTGATGTAAGGCCATGCGGATATTTTCCGTCACACTGAGCCAGTTAAACAGTCGATGATCCTGATAGACAATACTGAGATTTGGAAGATGTTCAGATGGCTGTTTTCCCTGAATCAGAATCTGGCCCTGTTGATGCTGCTCTAAGCCCATCAGTAAGCGTAACAATGTGGATTTACCACAGCCAGCATGCCCTACCACACTGACAAAATCGCCTGCATGAATATCCAGATTAATATCTTCGAGGATCTGAGCCTGCTGATCTGGTGCTGTGCTATAACTTTTATGCAAATTTTGAATCGTGATTCTACATTGAGAGTGCTCCATCATTTTTCCTCACCTTTTGTTGTAATACATATTTAATCATTGTTCTAGATTAGATCTACCCTGTTTATGAACTTGGATAAATTTCTGTCTCTTTTAGATCTGCTGAAAATAGGACTCTTTTGACTATAAAAGAGTTTAGGGTAAGGAGTTATCTTGATTTTTTATTTGGTTATCAAAAGCATGTATAGATTTTAATACTTAGATATAAAATTATATATTTCAATAATTTAAATTTTTTTTCTTCTAGAAAACGTTATTTAAAATATTCCGAACAACCAAATCGCAACAATGCTTAGGGCAATAAAAAACCCGCGAATGCGGGTATTCAAATGGCTCTGCTTACCAGGCCAATTTATACTGTTCCAGTTCATGCGGCACAAGCTCGACCTGATCCTGGAAGTCAAGCAAGATGTCATTTTTAATGGCCGCCAGACGGTAGTCTTCACGTTTACGCGGACGTTCCAGATCCACTTTCACAATACGTTTGATTCGTCCCGGATGGGGTTGCATTACCACTACGCAATCACCTAACAATACCGCCTCTTCTACATCATGGGTGACCAGAATAGAGGTGATCTTTTCCGACTGCCAGATCCGCTGTAATTCCTGTTGCAAGTTGGCCCGAGTCAAGGCATCCAAGGCACCAAAAGGTTCATCCAGTAATAAAATTTGTGGACGATTCACCAGACTACGCGCAATTGCCACACGCTGGCTCATCCCCCCAGACAGCTGACTTGGATAGGCAGTTTTAAACTGGCTCAATTGCACCAGCTCCAGATGATAATCAATGAGTTCCTGCTTTTCAGCTTTGCTCAGGCCTGATTTTTCCAGCGCTAAAGCTACATTTTGCTCGACACTCAGCCAAGGGAACAAACGGTGATCCTGAAACACAATCCCGCGATCCAGACTGGTGCCCTGAATCGGTTTGCCATCAATCAAAATACTGCCTTGAAACTCGGCATCAAGGCCCACCAAAAGCCGCAATAAGGTTGATTTACCACAGCCACTATTACCGACAATACTAATGAACTCGCCTGGCTGGATATTCAGATTAATCTGATCTAATACTTGTAACTCCTCCCCGTCTTTAGGGAAGTACTTGTCGAGTTTCTGGATCTGGACATGACCCTTAATATTCGCCTGTTGATTCATGTTGTTATCTCACATCTTTTATTTATTGGCCGCCTGACGCCAGCGTAAGTTATAGTTTTCAAAAAACTGTGCTGCCTTGGAAAATAACAGCCCGACAATCGCAATAATGGCCATGCCATATAGCACCACTTCCATCTGGAACAGGTTCTGTCCGTCCATGATTGGATTGACCACGCCAACCGAGGACACAAAGAAATACTCCGCGCCAACAGTCGCCACCCATGAAAACACCAGCGCAATATTCAAACCGGCAAAAATACTTGGGGCTGCTGCGGGTAAAATCACTTTAAAAAAAGTACGTACCGGACTAAGCTGGAAAATCTGCGCCACTTCCTTAATTTTGACCGGCACATTCTTAACCCCGTCATAGGTATTAAAGAACACCGGATAGAACACCACCAAGGCAATAAAAATCACTTTTGAAACTTCACCGTGTCCAAACCACATGATCATCAGTGGAATCCAGGCAAATACAGCCACGTGTTTAATGGCATTCAGTGTTGGAGAAAAGATTCGATCCAGCCAGACATTTAGACCCAAGGCCAAACCCAGCACTGCACCCATCACTCCACCGGCAATAAACCCTGCCGTGTTGCGAAGTAGGCTGGCGATAATGTTTTCTGTCACCTCGCCTGCCTGCCAGCTTTCTACAAAGGCCTGCCATACAGCAGCTGGCGGCGCCAGTAAAGCAGGATCAATCCATTGTTTTGCGGTCACGATCAACCAGGCAACCCACAGAACCAGAGGAATGACCCAGCCGCGATAATCTATTTTTTTCATGATATTCTCTCTATCTAGCCTGATCCCAGCCACGGAACTGTTTTTGTATGAGGCGGATAATGACGTCAAAGCCAAATCCCACCAGTCCAATCACCACTACAGTTGCCATCACCACATCGAGCTGGAAAATCTGACGGCCATAGACCATCACATAGCCGATCCCTTCACTTGAAGCTAGCAGTTCTACTGCAACCAGAGCGCCCCATGAACTTGCCAGAGATAAACGCAGACCACCGATAAAACTGATAAAAGCACCCGGCAGAACCACATTTTTAAATCTGGACCAGGTGCTCAACTGATAAACTTCCGCGACTTCGGTCAATTGCTGTGGAATATTGCGCACGCCTTTAAATACATTGATCGTCATCGGTACCAGCGCGGCTTTAGCAATCAGAATAATCTTGAGGGCTTCATCAATCCCGACCAGTAAAATTAACAGTGGAATCCAGCCGATCACGGGTACCAGATTAATGGCTTTGAATGTGGGCCAGATATAGGCTTCTGCTCGACGTGACAGCCCCATAGTCAGACCTAAGACCAGTGCCAGTACAATGCCGGCACTGAACCCGTAGCCAATCCGGCTCAGGCTGACACTCAGATTGCTCCACAGTTCGCCGGTTTGATACAGATCTTTCAAGGCCACCCAGACCAGTTCAGGTGCAGGAAGCAATAAAGGGTTCACCCAGTTCCGTTCTACCGACACATGCCACAGATAGAGCAGCGCGATGGGGAAAATGATTCCGATTCCCCATATGAACACCTGATTCTGTTTTAAAAAATTCAGAATACTTTTTCGGTTCAATCTGGATGCAGCATTGTCCTGTGTCGGTGTCTTGGCTGTTTCAAGCTCGATTTCCTGTAACATCACTCAACCTCCTCAAGGGCATGATGGTTATTGCCCATTGGCATTGAGAGGTTTCCAATAATTCTGTAAATTCAGTGTTTTTAGAGCATTATTGACATACTTCGGCTCAATCCATTTATCCACATCGACATTACCGCGAATCAGTTTCAAATCTTGACCCGCTTTAAGCTTCTGCTTAATGAGTGACACGTTATAGGCATCAAAAATCGGGGCACTATGACGTTTCAGATCTACCCCAATATGGGCTTTATTGATGTTGCTATACGATATTCCAGATTTTGCCCAGAGTTTAAACAGGGCATCTTTATTAGCGGGCTTGCTTTCCCAAGCCGCTTGTTTGACCAAAACATTCACTACACGCTGAACCACTTCAGGATATTTTTGCTCAAACTTGGAATTCACCAGTACATAGCCTGAGGTTTTATAGAGATCAGGTTCATTTTTGGTACTATAAATAATCTTGGCAATACCGCGATCGACTACAGGAAAAATATAGCTACTGCTCCAGATTGCATCAATATCACCACTGGCTAAAGCGGAATACGCCACTGGGCCATCCATGTTGACAAAACGGAAGTCTTTCTCACTGAATCCGTATTTTTTGACCACATTAATAATCGATAAATGCAGATTGGTTCCTTTAAAGAAGCCTATTCGTTTCCCTTTTAAATCAGCAATCGATTTAGCCGGAGAACCCGGTGCTACCACCAGATAAGTATTATCCTGTGAGCCAGCCATGGCGACCAGTTTAGTGTCCAGACGACTGGCTTTGCCAATCAGTCCAGGCAAATCACCAATCCAGGTAATATCGACCAGACCATTCGCATAAGATTCATTAATCGCAGGACCCGCTCCTTTAAAGTTATTCCATTGTACTTTGATGCCATCTTTCTGGAATTCTTTTTCAAATAAACCCAAGGTCTGTGCAGTCGCATAGTAATTACCATAACCTACAGGGCGATTACCTGTACCGACCATCGGCGAAGCAAAACGGATCACGCTGGGTTTCGCCTCTGCGGCAGAGGTCTGAATCGCTGGCAGCAGTGTTGTTGTAGAGAGAAGGCCGGCAAAGAATACTTTTGACCATTTAAACATGTGAAAATTCCTCAAAATATAAAATTAGAATCCGTACTGGAATTGTGCGACCAGTTCGTTATAGCTCTTGTTTGTAATGTCGTTGTTGACATGGTTCAGGTTGATCTGAAACTTGGTGGTTTCCGCAAAGAATGCATTCAGGCCCAGACTGTGAATATCAACAGTTTGATCGGCTAAATTCTTGTCACGATCAATGGTGTCGTAGCGATAGAAGGCTTGGTAAGACTTTGGCCACCAGTCGTCATAACGGCCCTGATTACGGAATCCTTTGACAAACTGCTCACCAAAGTTCCAGAACAAGGTACCTGTGTGCGACTCACTTTCACGCTTATAGGTCTGTGCAGTTTGTGAAATGTAGGTGTCATCTTCACCTTGTACATATTCATAGGTCACACCGAATGGATGGTGGTTATAGTAAATATCGAAGCCTTTACGCAGCACATCGCCCTTACCAGCAAAGGCCGCGCTGGTACCATCAATTTCAAATAGATTGCTCTTGCCTTGATACCAGGACAGACCAAAACTCAGTTCACGCAGCCATGAGTTATATTCAGCAGGCAAGGTATAACGCAAACGTCCAATAAAGTTTTTGTCATCATTGTCATCCGATTTATTGGCTCCATTACCATTCACCAAGCCAAAGGCATAGCTGATCATTGGCGAGCGATAGTTATATCCATAGTCCACGGTTGGTAAGGCATCCCCACGCACAATCAGACCGACTTCACGCAGTGCCAGTCCATAACCTAGGCCCGGCAAACTGAACAAGGCATTGTTAATGGTAGGTTTTAGGTCTTCAGTGGCCTGAACTTCCTGGCCAAATGGCAACAGTTGCTGACCTAAAGTGACGCTCAAGCGCCCCGTGTCGGCACTTAAGGTTGGCAATACGTGATAAGTCAGTTGCGCATCCAATAAGTTCAGATAACTGTTATTGGTCCCTGTCTGTGGAGAAGTACCAAAACGCAGATTGAAATCCAGGTTTTTGCCTTCTTCATAGTCTTTATACAGATTGCCAATAAAACCAATTTGGACTGCACCTAAATCAAATGAAGAATGGCGGTCTTGAACTGCCATCCCGGTATTGGTACCCGTAGGTGGAGTGCGCTGTGCTTCATCGATATAAGAGGCTTTGGCCTGCACCACCCCATTAATCAGCAGTTGACGTGTTGATAATGCCGTTTTGGTATCGCGGTCACGTTGTACCTGATATTTATAGTTTTCCAGATCGCTTTGCAGACCTTGCAACTCGGCACGTGTCACAAAGCTTTGGTCATCATCAGATTCAGTTTCTGCATCAGCAGATAGTTCAGCCTCATCAGCAGTAGTGGCTTCTGTAACGGCTTCGTTCTGATTCTGAATCTGCGCTAACTGGGTTTTTAATTGTTTTAATGACTGCTCGAGTTGACTGACCTGTTGTTGTAACTGACCTACCTCCGCATCTGCATGCGTTAAGCCAATACTCGCGCTTAGCAGAGTCAGTACCGTTGCCCCTTGTTTAAAATATTGCTTCATACAATCGACACACCTACAGTTTTGCCAGTGAAACATCAGTCGATTTGATCAGCACAATCACCTGACTTCCTACCTGCAAATCCAGCTCTTCTACAGAACGTGTCGTAATTACCGAAGTGAAAATACCCGAAGCAGTCACTACATCGACTTCAGAAACCACATCACCTTTTACAATTTCCTGAATAGTACCTTTTAACTGGTTACGCACATTAATAGATTGAATTGTCATTATTAATTCCTGTTGTTTTGGTTGGAATTAATATGCATGATTTTTAATATGCAGAAAAATAATATAAATAGATTTTGATATATTATTTTATAAAATCCAAAAATATTATTTTAAATCCAGTTAATCTGATAATTTAAATATTCTTTGTTTTTAATCACGATATTTTCATATTGCCAATCTAGAATATTTTGACTGGCCAGATTCTTTATTTCTTTATTAATGGTTTGGCGTGAAGCAGAGAGTAAATCTGCTAAATCATGCTGGGAGATCTTGAGTTTAATTTCAGTTCCCAGAGGATGAGATCGACCGTACTGAATCGAAAGGTCATGCAAAACCTTGCATACTTTTTGATGTAAATTAGCGACTTGCAGGAATTTAACCTGCTGGATCAGATATTGCATCCGACGGCTGAGAATATTTAAAGCATCCTGCTTTAAGTGATTGTTATCATTTATTTCTTCTATAAATATATGCTGTGGAATTTGCAGGACCTTGACCTGATTAAAAGCATAATAATCATAATCAATCACTTGTGTATTGAGGCAAGGAAGCAGGTTAATCAGATGCTTTTCCGAGAAATAATTAAAGGCATGAAAACGACCTGATGGGCTTAAATATCCAATCTGGATAATCCCATCAAGCAATATATATAAAGCAGTATGGCAATTTTCTTTATTTAATATCAAATCGCCTTTTTGATATTTTCGAATCGTTGAATATTTTAAAATATAATCCAGCTTATCCTCAGAGATATTTTTAAATATATTTTTTAATATGTCATAATCCACATTATTTTTTGCAGTATGAATTTTCATAAAATGATCCACCCTATATTTTATTTAAATATTAGATGGATCATTAATGACTGGCGAATCATTTATTCTTGATTCTTTAGCTATTTATATGCAAAGTTTCCAATTGAATAAGAATTACTTATGAAACTTTTTCATAAATACCGTCTTCGCTGTTATAGCGGAAATTGCTGATATCCTGCTTGACATCTTTACGCAGTTCACGGCTTGGACGGCCATCCACACCGACTGGCACATCACCCTCTAAAGTTACACGGCGTACTACACGGTGCTGGTCACCATAATCATTAATCGCACGGTGTTGCGTTGCACGGTTATCCCAGATCGCCACATCACCTGCACTCCAGCGCCAGCTGACAATATTTTCCAGCTTCTCTACATAACTTTGGAACAGGTCGAATAAACGGCGTGATTCACTTGAGCTATAACCGACGAAGCTCTTAAAGAAATGGCCCAATAACAAGGTTTTTTCACCTGTTTCAGGATGAACGCGTACTAATGGATGTTCAGTTTCATATTCAGTTGAATTGAAGTAGTTTTTATATTTTTCCAAAGCTTCTTTTGGAACACTGACTTTTGCAGCATAGTCAAAGTTGTTGCTGTGAATCGCACGCAAGCTATCCGCCAGTGTTTTCAGTTCTTCAGGTAAATCATTGTAGGCAGCGGTTGTATTTGCCCATACGGTATTGCCACCTACTGCGGGTGCAACCACGCTACGCAGGATAGAAGCTTTTGGATAGGCATCAATAAAGCTGATGTCCGTATGCCAGCTGTCTGCACGTGCACCGCGTGAATCAATTTCCAGAATATGTGCAGAGCCATCTTTTACCGGTACAGTCGGGTGATTCAACGGTGTGCCTAAACGTGCTGCAAAGGCTTCTTGGGCTACATCATCTAGATGTTGCTGATCTTTAAAGAAGATCGCTTTATGCTGCAATAATGCCTGGTTGATTTCATTTACCACTTCATCAGCCAAATCCGCTGACAGTTTTACGCCCTGGATTTCAGCGCCAATACGGCCACCAATTGGTTGAACCTGGATGTGTTTATATTCATAAGCCATGATCATTTCCTCTATCTATAATTATGTCGACCTTCGGTTTGTGAAATCATCATGCCGAATCGGCTTATCTAACGCTGTCAATTTATTGACATTCTTATGCACCATTTTTGATTTATAAAATACTTTAGCTGCTTAAGTTTTCAGGCATAAAAAAACCCGCTTACGCGGGCTTTGATCAGATCGTTTTAAGCTGACTTTTTCTTCTGCTTGCCGAGGCGGGTAGCTAAAGCCATGACCTTCTGATAACCCGTCGGTAGAATTCGCTGCATCAGGTCAATGGCTTTAGCATCATTCCCAATCAGCAGACGGCGTTTGTCTTTTTGCACCGCGTCCAGAATTTGACGCGCTGCTTCTTCCGGTGGACAACGCAGCAGCTTATTGAAATTCTGTGCAGATTTTTCCGGGTGCATTCCCAGACTACGAATACTGTCATTCATTTTCGCTGCAATGGCGATATTGGTACGGATTCCGCCTGGGTGTACACAGAGTGCGCTTACGCCGCAGTTTTCCATATCCAGTTCCTGACGCAAGGATTCAGTAAAACCACGCACAGCGAATTTAGTGGCATTATAAGCGGACTGGGTTGGCTGGGCAGTTAAACCGAACAAGCTGGAAATATTAATGACATGACCATCACCGGTTTTCTTGATTAAAGGCAGGAACTCTTTGGTGCCATAGACCACGCCCCAGAAGTTAATGCCTACGATCCATTCCAGCTCTTCATAGCTGGCGCCTTCTACGGTAGAACCAAGGGCAACACCAGCATTGTTAAAAATCATATTCACGCTGCCATGATCTTTCTCGACCTCAGCGGCCCAAGCGTGCATTTCTTCCAGATTAGCCACATTGACCTTTTTGGTTGTGACACGAACATCAGTACCTTTCAGCAGCTCAACGGTTTTAGCCAGGCCCTGTTCATTCACATCACTGAGTGCTAAATGACAGCCCTGCTTTGCTAAAAGCACCGCAAGTTGTTGACCGATACCTGAACCTGCGCCAGTAATGGCCGCGACCTTATTATTAAAATTTTTCATTGAATTTCCTTGATTAAAACACTGCCCTTCCATGACAGCCTGTTTTTCTGTCGCATAGGGATACAGCACATTATTTCAATATAGTTTTGACAATCCATATTGTCAATAATTCCAGCATGTCTCTACGGGCCAATTTTCAAGCTTGAATTTCAGCATAGGTCAAAGCCGGATTTATTGATAAGATACTTAAAATCTCAAGCACATGAGTCTATGGTCTTTATGACGGATGCAGTAAATTCAGGACAAAAACTAGCAAGTAAAAGTAAGGAACGCCAGTTTAAAGGACTTTCCATGGCTGAGCGTCAGCAGGCGCGTCGTGAAAAGCTGATTGAGGCCGGGATTGAGGCTTATGGTCGTTATGGTTTCTTTTCAGTCACAGTGAAGGATATCTGTAACGAAGCAAAACTGACTGAACGTTATTTTTATGAATCCTTTAAGAAAAGCGAACATCTGTTCCAGACTATTTTCCTCAAGCTGATTGACCAGTTACAGCAGAATGTCATGCAGGCCATGATGCAAGCCTCTTCTGATCCAAAGAAAATGATCGAAGCCGGTCTGACTGCCTTGCTGACGACCTTACGTGACAATCCGGGTATGGCACGAATTATTTATATCGATGCGATGCTGGTTCAGGAACTGCATAATCAGGCCACGATTCATGAAACCATGGGCCGTTTCGACCGTATGATTCAGGCCTTTGTCATGCTGATGATGCCGAACCTGAATCGTTCTGAACGAGAGATTTCCCTAGTCTCGACCGGACTTAATGGTTATGTCACCCAGATTGCGATTCGCTGGGTCATGAGCGGCTTTAAGCAGTCTTTGGAAGAAATTCTGTCTTCCTGTAGTCTGGTGTTCTTTGCTTTATTAGACACTTTGGGTACAGAGAAACCGGCGGATCCGGTTAGATAATTTTTAAATCAGGATAAGGTCTACGTAGATCTAGCTTTCAGTGATCTACAAGATTTTGAATTAAGACCCTCTTATAAAATAACAGCTTAAATTGTGACAAATCTTTGCGAAAGGCCCCGGAACTACCTATTCTGCAATGATACTGTCATAATTAATCTTTGTAATAAGCCTGTCATAAATATAAAACGGTCCACCGTTTGCATGAAATAGGGTATTGCGCTGTGAAAGATGACTACATTCTAATTGTTGATGATGAACTGCCGATTCGTGAAATGATCCATACTGCTCTGGATATGGCAGGCTTTCAATGTTTACAGGCAGAAGATGCCAAGCAGGCTCATCAAATGATTGTGGACCAGCGTCCAGCATTGATTTTGCTGGACTGGATGATGCCGGGTGGCGTCAGTGGTGTCGATCTGTGCCGTCGTCTGAAACGTGATGAAAATCTGTCCGAAATTCCGGTCATCATGTTGACCGCGCGTGGTGAAGAAGATCATAAAGTTCAGGGACTGGATGCCGGTGCCGATGACTATATGACTAAACCATTTTCGACCCGTGAGCTGGTTTCACGTATTAAAGCTGTTTTGCGTCGCTCTAATGCCCTCAGCGGTGAAAAATCCATTGATGCTAACGGACTGGTATTAGACCCAGTCAGTCAGCGCGTGAATTTTGGCAGTACTATACTGGATATGGGACCGACTGAATATCGTCTCTTGGCATTTTTCATGACCCATCCGGAACGTGCTTATACCCGTGCGCAATTGCTGGATCAGGTCTGGGGTGGCAACGTCTATATTGAAGACCGGACCATTGATGTGCATATCCGTCGCCTGCGCAAGGTACTCGAACCTTATGGCGCTGACCGCTATGTACAAACTGTGCGTGGCACCGGTTACCGTTTCTCGACCCGTGTCGATGTTGCACTCGGTTAATTATTTTTAGGTAAATCTCGTTTTATGTATGAGCCCTATCCTGTTCCCGAACTGTCACACGAGCACAAAAGACTCCGTTACAGCAGCCTATGGGATTTTGCCAAGCAAGATTTACGTCTCCTTCTTCTCTTCCTGGTAATTGCCAGTTGTATTGGCCTAGGCATCGGTTATTTCTGGATCTGTATCGTTCTGGCCTTTGTTGCCTTCTTTGGTACACAGTTGCGTTCACTCTACCTGGTCAATGAATGGATCTCGAACCGTCCCTATGATGTACCGCCAAATATCAACGGAATCTGGGGCGCTTTACTGTTCAATGTTTATCGGGCCCAGCGTCAGGAACGCGTTGTTCAGGCTGAAATGGTCGAGCTGATTGACCGTGCACAATCCTCGCTAGTCGCCCTTCAAGAAGCTGTAGTGCTGATTGATGAAAACCAGCAGATTGAATGGTGGAATCCGGCGGCAGGACGTTTACTAGGGATTGGTCAGGAAGATCGCGGCCGTAATATCCTGAGTTTGTTACGTCAGCCAAATTTCATTGATTACTATCATCATATTGATGATGCACCTGATGGCCTGAAGATGAAGTCTTCGATATTGGAAGATCATTATGTGCAAATCAAAATGACCCGTTTTGGCGGTGAAAGCCGCTTACTGGTCGCTTATGATGTGACCCGGATGCATAATCTGGAACAGATGCGTAAGGACTTCGTCGATAATATTTCGCACGAACTGCGTACGCCTTTAACTGTGCTCAGCGGCTATATCGAAACCTTTACCGATCAGGAAGATATTAGCGCGCGCTGGAAACGCGCCTTTGACCAGATGCAGTCTCAGACCCGTCGCATGAATGCACTGGTGAATGACCTGTTACTGCTATCCCGTCTGGAAAATGACAAGAATATTGCCAAGAACCAGATTATTGACATGCCGAATCTAATGAACCAGCTGTTTGATGATGCGCAAGCCTATAACGTGGATTATGGCCATACCCTAAATCTGGATATTGACAGTCACTGTGACCTGATCGGCTCAGATATGGAAATTGCCAGTGCCTTCAGTAACCTGATTACCAATGCCATCAAGTACACGCCTAAAGGTGGAACTGTCACCATGGGCTGGCATGATGATGGTGAATCGGCCTATTTTGTCGTAGAAGATACTGGAATTGGGATTGATCCTAAACACTTGCCACGTTTGACCGAACGTTTCTACCGGGTAGATTCTGACCGTAGCCGCCGTACTGGTGGTACAGGTTTAGGACTGGCGATTGTGAAGCATGTACTGATGCAACATCAGGCCCAACTCGAAATTGATTCCCGTGAAAATCAGGGATCCACCTTTAAGGTGATTTTTCCTAAAGAACGACTCAGTTTCCCGGACTGATTCAGAAATAAAAAAGGTGCAAATCGCACCTTTTCTTTTTTAGCGAAGGCTTTAAGACTTTAATGCCTGCTCCTTGGATAAGGCCCGTAAATAAGCTGCACGATGCGAGATCCGTTCCAGATAGGCTTGAATCGCCGGATAGCTTTTACCGGTACGGCTTTGCATAGCTTCAAGCGGGAAGCTCATCTGGATATCAGCAAAACTGAAACGACCGGCAAAATATTCATGCTGGCTTAAATGATCTTCCAGAAACTGGATATGGTCTTTTAAACGGCTTTGCACAAACTGCTTCTTCACCCCTTCACAAATTGTTTTAGCCACGGGACGTACCAGAAATGGCACCTGCTCAGGGACTTTGGTCATCACCAGTTGCATGACCAGCAAAGGCATCAAAGACCCTTCTGCATAATGCATCCAGTAGCGGTATTGCGCCTTGTTCTCGGCACTGATCGGCTGAAACTGATGGGTCGAATCATAGGTTTCTTGGAGATACTCCAGAATGGCGGCAGACTCAGCCAGTACCAGATTCTGATCTTCCAGAATCGGGGCTTTACCCAGAGGATGAACCTGTTTCAAAGCAGGCGGAGCAGAATAGTTAGGCAGGCGTTTGTAATACTTGATCTCATAATCAAGTTCCAGCTCTTCCAAGGCCCACATGATTCGAAATGATCTTGATTGTTCGAGATGATGTAAAACACGCATATTAGACTCATGATTTTATTGTTATTACTGCGTGAGCATAGCAAAAAGTCTGGCTCTAACTAAAGAGTTTATCAGTCTACTTACATTTTCCCTACCGGATATAGCGTACTCTCTTTTAGCTTAAATCAGGCTAGTGCGGATCTCCAGACTGCGTAACAGGGTTTTGGTCACCGGAGTTTTGGCACAAATCTCCAGAATTTTCTGCTGCAAAGCCGAATCATGAGTAATATCGAAACTTAAGCGTCGTTCAATCCATTCCTGTCCTTCTTTATTCACAAAAAATTCTGCTTCAACCTGAAAGTCGCCCAGTTCAATGTCCTTATGTTTGGCATACATACGCAAAGTAATCATGGTGCAAGAGATCAGGCTGCCTAAAAGCAGATCATAAGGTGCAGGACCTGCATCCTGCCCGCCGAAGGATTCAGGTTTATCAGTCAGGTAATGATGCTGGCCATGACTGATTTCTCCCTGCCATGGTATGGTTAAGCTCTGTATTTTGGCAATTGCGATACGGGCCATACTGATCCTTTGTTCTTATGATTATGTAAAAGTTATTTGGAAGCTCGCATATGTTCTGGAAATGCCGGCGCTTCCATACGCGGCCCATCATAACTAGGAATGGTGCCAAAACGCGGGTGTCCCATCATCCACTGTTCACGGGCCAGCTTCAGTTCTTCCACATCACGACCCACCAGATTCCACCACAATAAAATAGGGCTTTCAAATGGCTCTCCACCAATCAGCAAGATTCGCCCACCCGCATGAATTTCAACATCTACATGCTGCAATCCCGGCTCAAGAATCACCATATTATCTTCGGTCAGTTCATGCCCATTAATACTTGCCAGACCCTCAAGGGCAATAAAGCCATATTCAAATCTTGGATCTAAACTCAGACGGGCACGGGTACTTTCAGCAGCAAATAGATCCACCCCCAAAAGTTCGGTATGCACTTTAACCGGGGATTGTGTATTTAGGAATTCCCCGACCAGGACCGTACATTGAATGCCTTGTTCTTCGATCACAGGTAATTCCGGATAATGATCAAACGCGGGAGCCATATTGATCTTGTCATCAGGTAGGGCGATCCAGAGCTGTGCTGCATGCATCTTGGTTTCAGTTTCCGGTGAAACCTCTGTATGCGAAATGCCATAGCCTGAAGTCATCAGATTAACCTGTTTCGGCCGGATCAATTGCCGGTTACCCAGACTGTCACTGTGCATCATGGTGCCTTCAATCATCCAGGTAAAAGTTTGTAGGCCAATATGCGGATGCGGTCCGATATCCAGACCATCTCCCTGAGGAAACTGAGTAGGACCGGCATGATCCAGAAAACACCAGGCGCCAATCATGCGTTTATGCCGACTCGGCAAGGCGCGTTTAATGACTGTTCCCTGCCCGATTTCCGCACACCGTAAAGGAACTTCCTGTATGAACTGATTGATATACTTTTCACAATCATCTGAATTTGACAGTTCAATATCATTATTATTCGACATGGTTGAGCTGACCTCGGCAAGTTCATTCTGGCTGTATGCTGCATCAAGACATCTTTCCCTGATCATCATAAGATGTCTACCTCATAGAACAATGTACCGCGTCTACCCACAAAATCTATCTTTGGAAATATTTCGATACGTATAAAATGTGCTACTCATCAGAACAGTTCAAATACTTAAAGGCTTCAGTCTTCCAAATCCTGTAATCAAGATCTTGGTGATGAATCATATAATCATTCAAGCACCTTACATCAGTTCGTTTAAATCAACTTATTCATCATACTCATGTTTCACGTGAAACGCCTATTTTTATTGATATAAATGATTAAAATCAGCAATCTATAAAAATGTGATCCGTATAGCTTCATATTTACAAAACAAAAATTTTGTTACGTTTTCTTTGTAAAATTCGTACTACCCCCTGATTCTAGGGAGATTTTTTTTTATTCATTTGGTCCATAATAGGACCCAATAAAAATAAGATTGGATCAGGACATGTCATCCTCGAATGAAAATATATATTCAACGGCGAATATGTCTTTTCAAAACTCGACCACAGATAGATCATTAAAGTTGGCCGAATGTGATCTGCAAAATCGCCAGTTAATTGAAGATGCGCTTGTACATCGCGCTGCACCTATTCCTGCGCAATTCCAGCAGTACTTTTATAACTATCTTTATGTGCATCGTCATCAAAATCTTCGCCAGATTAATTACATGGCGCAGATCGCCTTTTTGCTGTATTTCTTTGCCGATATTTTTATTATTCCTGACATGTTTTTCCTGTCTGGCCTGATCCGGGTATCACTGGTCATTGCTGTCATGTTTTGCTGCTATTACCTGTTTAAGCATCAAAAGAATATCCGGGTTCTGGACATGATTTTGCCTGTGGGCACGACTGTGGCTGCAGCGACCTGGATTAGCCTGCTCCTGCTGTCGAGTAGCCCGCATGTGTCAACTTATATCTATGCCTCTGCGATCTTTGTTTTAATTACCAATCTCTGTGTACAGACCGAGTTTAAGGGTGCGCTGTATTGTTCTATTTTTATCGCCCTGTTTATCATGATTGGGGTAACCCATCTCATGAGTCTATCGCAGGCCTTTATTTTCGCCGTTGTTTTCACGCCTCTCTGGGCGTTTAGTATTTATATCAACTGGAATAATATCATCAACATACGGCGCTCTTTTTTACGCACTTTGCTGGATGAATGGAACTATCAAACCTTAAAAAATCTTGCTCATACTGATGATCTGACGCAGTTATTTAATCGTCGTCATTTTGTGGATATGGCGGAACGTTCAATCCATCAATGGCCAAAGCCTGCCAGCACCTGTCTTTTGATGTTTGATGTCGATTATTTCAAGAGAATCAATGACAATTATGGCCATGATGTGGGTGACCGGGTGCTACAACTGATTGCTGAAATTACCCGTAAAGAAATGCGCTCTAGCGATGTACTGGCACGTTTTGGTGGAGAAGAATTTATTGCCTTGCTGGAAGATACCCAGCTACAGGACTGCCTGATGATTGCAGAACGGATTCGCTGTTCGATTCAAAAGCAGGTGATGCACATCAATTCTGACCAGAAAATCCAGTTCACGATTTCTATCGGTATTGCTGAACTTGAATCTCCGCAACAGGAGCTTGAAGACCTGATTAAGCATGCAGATATTGCGCTTTATGAAGCTAAGAAAGCGGGAAGAAACCGGATTCGGGTCTATCATCCTAATATGCTGCAACCGACTAAACCCCTATCTCCAAATCCCTGGAATGTATTTAAACCTTTGAATAAACAGGAGCAGTCTGGCGCTCATCATAAAGCGAAACAGTCTTGGTCTGCTTTGTAACCTGATAGCAAAATCAAGATTATTAGACAAGAATTTAAGAATTAGGCCTAAATTTGTTTGTGATGCTTTTCAAATAATTCCTAAAAGAATAGAATATTTTCATACAAATATAAATATTCATCTTATTCATTTCTTTGGATTTAATGTGGGAAGGCGATATGCCAGATAAATATGAAGAAGAAGCTCGCCTCCTGCTTCAGGATGCCCTTCACGATCCTCTTGTTCGTATTCCTGGGTCTTTAAAACCTGCCTACTTTAGGCATCAGAAACAGCTCACTCTAAAATATTTGTTGTAGGTAAACCTATTTGCACAGGTGGCATATGCCTCCTACACCCTTGCCGATATTCTGGTACTGAATGACATTATGAATTTGCTCATTCTGACCAAACTAGGCTATACCTTGGTGATCGTGCTGATAACCATCTGGATGTATCATTTTTACCGGAATTTGCCTGTATTTGACCTGCTGTTGCCGACCTCGATTATCGGAGCAAGTGCAATCTGGTTTTTTAATCTAAACCAGTCTGAAAGTCCGCATACGCTCATTTATCAATATGCTTCACTGGTCTTTATTGTCCTGGCCAATTTATGTGTACAGATCCGCTTCTGGCCTAGCCTGATTAATTCCGGTCTGATTACACTGGTGATTTATATCGGTGTGTATTTCAATACCCAAGCTAACCTGTACCAGATGTTCTTGTTTTCCCTGATCTATATGCCGGTTTTGACTTTCAGTTTATATATCAGCTGGAACTCTACACTAAAATCCCGTTTGGTATTCCTGCAACACACCCTGAATGAATATCACCGTCAGACCTTTGAAAATCTCGCCCATACTGACTCGCTGCCAGGCCTGAATAATAGACGCTGTTTTAAATATCTGGTGCAACAGCTGATCCGAAAGAATCTTAAACAGCCTGCTCCAATCAGTTTGCTGGTCTTTGATGTCGATCATTTTAAGCAGATCAATGACCGTTATGGGCATGATGTTGGAGATCAGGTATTGCAGTTGATTGCGAAGACCACACGTAATGAAATGCGGCGCCATGATGTGCTGGCACGGTATGGGGGTGAAGAATTTATCGCATGCCTTCCTGAAACTTCACTAGATGATGCACTCAAAATTGCCGAGCGTTTAAGACACAAAATCGAAAATATTGTGGTCAATCTGGAACATGGGCATCGTCTTGATTTCACCGTTTTAATTGGTGCGGCCATTCTGGAAAGCAGTGAAACGGATTTAATGGCGCTGATTAAACAGGCTGATATTGCCCTGTATCAGGCTAAAGCCAATGGTCGGAACAGAGTGGAATGTTATGACCCTGAACTGGATCAGGGCTTGCTTGGAGAACTTCAAAACTGGCAGGTTAAACCGGTTTAAATGTCATTTGAAAGATAATAAAAAAGAGCGCCGAAGCGCTCTTTTTATAAGGATATATCTGAACCGTCAGACACTGCCGCGAGCACAGCTCTTGGCATAATTTAGGCAAGAAGCGTTGCTTCTTGAAATCCCTAAATTACTCCCATTCAATTGTTGCTGGTGGCTTAGATGAAACGTCATATACCACACGAGAAACTTCAGCAATTTCGTTCATGATACGTGTAGAAATACGGTCTACCAGGTCATATGGAAGATGTGCAAAACGCGCTGTCATAAAGTCGATGGTTTCAACTGCACGAAGTGCAATTACCCATGCATAACGACGGCCATCACCGACCACACCCACAGATTTCACTGGTTGGAATACGGCAAAAGCTTGAGCAGTTTTGTCGTACCAGCCGCTTGCGCGAAGTTCTTGCATGAAGATGTCATCAGCAAGGCGAAGAATATCAGCATATTCTTTTTTCACTTCACCTAAGATACGAACACCAAGGCCTGGACCTGGGAACGGATGACGGTAGATCATGCTGTGTGGCAAGCCTAGAGTCGTACCTAATTTACGTACTTCATCTTTAAACAGGTCACGCAATGGTTCAACCAGATCAAATGCCAAATCTTCTGGCAAGCCACCTACGTTGTGGTGCGACTTGATGACATGTGCCTTACCTTGTTTGCTGGCAGCAGATTCAATCACGTCTGGATAAATCGTACCTTGTGCAAGGAAGGTTACGCCATCGAGCTTACGCGCTTCTTCAGCAAAGACTTCAATAAATTCACGACCGATGATTTTACGTTTTTTCTCTGGATCAACTTCTCCAGCCAATGCAGAAAGGAAACGGTCTTCAGCATCAGCACGGATCACGCGGATCCCCATGTTGTCTGCAAACATCTGCATCACTTGATCGCCTTCGTTCAAACGAAGCAGACCGTTGTCTACAAATACACAAGTCAACTGATCGCCAATTGCCTTGTGTAGAAGTGCCGCTACAACCGATGAATCGACACCACCTGAAAGACCTAACAATACTTTTTCATTGCCAATCTGTGCACGAAGCTGTTCTACACGCAGGTCAATAATATGTTCTGGTGTCCACAGACCACGACACCCACAAATCTGGTGTACGAAGTTAGACAGTAATTCTGCACCTTTCGAAGTATGTGTTACTTCAGGGTGGAACTGGATCCCATAGAAACGGCGAGTTTCATCAGACACCATGGCAATCGGGCAGCTTGATGTGCTTGCAGTCACCTGGAAGCCTTCTGGAATGCGTGCAACCTTGTCACCATGACTCATCCAGACATGCAGCTGGTTTTCACGGTCTTGCAGCTGACCAATCAGCTGGTCACGTACCACGATATCCACTTCTGCATAACCGAACTCATGTACAGTACCTGGCTCAACTTTACCGCCAAGTTGTTCACACATGGTTTGCAAGCCATAACAGATACCCAGTACAGGTACACCTAACTCAAATACCACTTGCGGCGCACGCGGGCTGCCTTCCAGGTGAACACTTTCAGGTCCACCAGACAAGATGATACCGTTTGGATTAAATGCGCGAATGTCTTCTTCAGACATGTCATAGGCATACATTTCAGAATATACACCAGCTTCACGGACACGACGTGCGATGAGCTGACTATATTGAGAACCGAAATCCAGAATCAGGATACGATCTTCAGTAATTTGAGTATTGGTAGTCATGACAAACAACTATGAAAGGCAAACGAAAGATAAGCGCCGTATTCTAGCATTTTTATTAGGTTTAAGCACACTATTCCCATCAGCATAATAATTAAGCAGTTTATTTTTTTAAATAGAATAAAGCTTTTGATTCAGTAGAAGAGTCCTCCCTTCTCTCCACGGAATTCAGCGTATTTACGATATTACGATATTACGATATTACGATATTACGATATTACGATATTACGATATTTGGATTTCAATCATTTCAAGATCGGCCAGTTAAGTTGCTATTGAAAGTTTATTTCACCTGTCTCTATCACGGTCTTCATTTGATATGGTTTAGGGTTAGATATGGGAGCCACCTTTTGATTTTTATTTTAATGACGTATTCATGCTAAGCCTGTTTTTCGCAGGAACTCACCGCTAGTTTGTAAGATAAATTTTTAATTCACCCATCAGGGATGAGCGGGCAATTATTTTCCTGTTCGGTACTGACTTTCATGCCGCAGACTGTTAGGATTTGATCACCTTTTCGCTTGTTTTTTCCCTATGGAACTGCTTGATTTTATCCTCCACGTTGATGATCACCTGCTCGAATTCATTACCAATTACGGCATCTGGATTTATGGCATTCTTTTCCTGATTATTTTTGTTGAAACGGGACTGGTGGTGATGCCGTTCCTGCCGGGAGACAGTTTGCTATTTGCTTCAGGTGCGCTGGCGGCTTCAACGGGTGCTATGGATCCATGGGTACTGATTCCACTACTGTTCACTGCGGCAGTGCTGGGCGACACCTTGAATTATCATATTGGTAAATATATTGGACCACGTGTATTTGAGATTGAATCACGTTTTATTAATAAAAAACATTTGCTGGCTACCCAGCAGTTCTTTGTCAAACACGGCGGCAAAACCATTATTTTTGCCCGTTTCATTCCTTTTGCACGTACCTTTGCACCTTTTGTTGCCGGTGCGGGAAGTATGAATTATAAATATTTCCTGACTTACAATATGATCGGTGGCTTTCTCTGGATTAGTTCATTTGTGATCCTGGGTTATCTATTCGGCAATATGCCAATCGTCAAAGATAATTTCACTCATCTGATTTTTGGCATCATTATTTTAAGTGTTATGCCAGGTGTGATTGGCTTTATTCAGCAGAAACTCAAGAAAAATAAAATTGCCTAGAAGCCTAGAGCTGTTGAGCAAACATTTACTCCAGCCAATTAATCAACAAGGGCACCAGACAAAGCAGTAAAAACAGAGCCGACCCTTTATAAATCAGGTCGGCTTTTCTTTTTGCCGACTCTCCCGCCAGAATCGCCTGTCCGAAGATCATCCAGAACAACGCAACCAGCAAGGCAATCCCAGTAAAAATTGTAAAGACCAGAACAAAGTTACTCGGGCTTTCCCAAGTAGAGAGCGGTAAGATTCCGGTCGCCAGAAGCGCTGCTTTGGGATTTTTCAGGGTTCCCTTAAACATCTGCCAGGGACGGATCTGAGGATGACTCTGATTATATTGTTCCAGTTGCCGAGCCTTGAATAAATGGAAGGTCATCCAGCCCACACCGATTGCACTCAGCACATGCACCAGTTCCTGAAAACTCGGCCAGATTGGTGAAAACAGATGAACCAGCAGAGCCCACCCATTGATCGCATATAAATACCCCACCAGAATGACGGGAATATACAGACTGGTTTTGGCTGTTCCCTGCTGATAGGCAGAACTGGCCACCAATGCATTGGCAGGTCCAGGGATCATCAGCACTGCTATTGTTGCAAAAACAAAGAGCCAGTTTTCAATCATGGTGGTTAAACATATCAGACAAGGTGATTACCTTAACCAATCTCGTGTTCTGATCACAAGACGAGATCTTTCAAAATTTTATGCGCATCGGTCATTTTTTCTGGCAAATACTGTGAACTCTGTCACTTGACCAATCACTTTTAAGATAGAAAAAATGCCGACCTAAAGTCAGCATTTTTTTGATGTTTAGAGGGCTATTTATTGGTGTGTTGACGGACAACAATTGGGCAAGCTTTAAATTTTGCAGCTTGTACAATAGCTTCCTGTTCACCCAGTAGACGTGCCGTTTCAGTGCGTTTGGTATTGGAAGACTGCCCCATATTCACTGATACACTCGGACCAATGCCCCAGCCGCCGCGGCTGCCCCAGCCACCACCGACGCCTACCCCTACGCCGACACCTGTACGTTTAGGCGGCTCAACACCATTATCAAGATACTGCTGAATACGGTTGTATTCACCCTGAAGCTGCTGACAGTTGAGGGTCTGATAATGGGTCGGTGAAACATAGGTCGGTTTGACCGTCGTTGCACAGGCACTCAACAAGCTAAGTATGCTGATCGCCAGGCTTATTTTCACAAGTTTCATAGTTAACTCGATCTTAATGCTGCTCTATCTCATTGAACAATGATTGATAGGCCTGAGTCAATTTATGATCAGTTGCCAAGTGAATTAATGGCTGATTTTTTTGATGCGACTCTTTCATCAGCACCGACGGCGGCAACATGCTGTTCAGCACCGGAAGACCTTCATCTTTCAGTTGCTGTACCACTTCTCGCGGCAGTTTTGCCTGAGCCTGAAACTGGTTGACCACGATGCCTTCAATTTCCAGACGCTCATTATGATCATCCTGAGTTTCGATGACATTCTCAATCAAGGTTTGTAAGGCCCGTTTAGAAAACACATCACAGTCAAACGGAATCAGAACACGGTCTGCAGCAATCAGTGCTGAAAGCGTAAAGAAATTAAATGCCGGCGGAGTATCGATAAATACCCGGTCATAATGCTCAGCAAGCGGCTGCAAGGCATCGCGCAGCTTATAAATCTTATGTTTGGATTCCAGTGCATGGGCCAGCGTGCCCAAACTCGGACTCGCCGGAATGACATCCAGATTTTTAAAAGGTGATTGATGCAGATAACTTTCCAACCCTTTGGCCCGGGTCTTGAGAATGGAGCCAATCGCATTACCAATCAAGCTTTTGCTCTGCTAATTCCCCAATACATCTTCAAAATAGTTTTCAATATTCGGCTCCAGCGCCGGCTTGTCACTCGAATAAGTTGCATCATCTCCTAGTAAATACTGGCTGGAGTTTGCCTGCGGATCAAGATCGATTAACAGGGTTTTAAGCCCTTGATGCGCACTGATTGCAGCCAGATTGACTGCAATACTTGACTTCCCCACCCCACCTTTCTGGTTAAATACCACACGAGTATGCATAAACACCCCTCTTTATTTTTCTAATGATCAGTATGTTTTAGTTCATTGACTGATGAATAATTTAGCCAAAATTCGGCTTGATCATGACCAATACCATAATCGCGATAAGTGAAACCACAGCAATAAATAAGCCAGCACGGCGTTGTACCAGCAGGATTGAATCATCTTTTTTATACGCCTTGCCCAGGGATGAAATCAGCACCAGGAATAAAATGATTTTGGCATAAAACCAAGGCTGTACATCAAAATTCTTTAAAAACAGGGCAATAATCCCAGTTAAGGCAATCACGCTAATGACCAGGTGCTGCAAAGCGACCAGAAATACACGTGCTTTTGGATTCGGTTGATTGCCCTGTGTACCCATAAACAGGGTAATAGCACGCGCAAGAATGGCCACAATGGCCAGTCCTGCCGCAGACATATGAATAATTTTGACTAAAAGCTGGGTATCCATAAAGTCCTCTTAGTTTTTCGGTGCATGTGCACATTCCGGACTAGACGTGTCCTGTCCTGTCCACTCTTCAGGCAAGAAAGCATGAATTGCCAAGGCATGAATTTTATCTTTAGACAGCAAATCACCTGCCGCAGCATAGACCTTTTGATGGCGTTGCACCGCACGTAAACCGGCAAAAGCTTCACTGACAATCACCGCCTTAAAATGCGATTCCTTACCCGGAAAATATCCACCATGACCCGAAGATTCATTCACGACTTCCAGATAGATAGGTGACAATTGTGCCAAACGGTCTTTCAGTTGTTGTTCTAAGCTCATGGCCTGACTCCGATTCAAGATATGGGTCCAGTATACCCTGTTCTATCCGCTATTTCGGTGCAAGAAATGTCTGCAATTATTTGATTGTGCCGAGATTTCATTAAATTTTGCATAAATTTTGTCTAATTGTCTGGAAGCACAGAGAATATTGCTTTTATTTTATGCAATCGACACAAGATTTTTCATAAAGTTATTGACCCTGTTTTTGCATGCTGTATTATACACGGCATGCGGGAATAGCTCAGTTGGTAGAGCACAACCTTGCCAAGGTTGGGGTCGCGAGTTCGAGTCTCGTTTCCCGCTCCAAATTCTTTTTTGTTCATTTTTTAAAGTAAAAAATTGATCGACCCTGCGGGAATAGCTCAGTTGGTAGAGCACAACCTTGCCAAGGTTGGGGTCGCGAGTTCGAGTCTCGTTTCCCGCTCCAAATTCTAAAAGCCCTCATCGAAAGATGAGGGCTTTTTTATTGTTGTTTTATTCAATATTTTACTTCATAAGAAATTTTTATACTTAAAAAAGTAAGTTTACAAAAGTGCTCTTTCAAAACTGTGAACAAAAAACCGTGTAGATGATGCTCCAGAGCATCAATCATACAAGATAAAAAAAACTCCAAAACAAAAGATAGTATTAGCTACTACCAAGTGGCTTATGTTAAACAAGATCAGCTTGCCTAGATCCTAAATATTGATGCCGCGGAGCCTGTTAATAATTTCTGTCATTGCTTCTTAATAAAAAAGCAACTAATATGCTTCTTATACCACCAAAAGCAATAAATATGTCTACACTAAATAAGTCTTTACTACAGCAAATCAAAAAAAGACGAACCCAATTGGGCTTAAAGCAAGTTGATATGCAATCCCGTACAGGCATTTCAAGACAGCAGTACCAAAAACTGGAAAGTCAGGGCAACCCTCGATTAGAGACCTTAGAAATTATAGCGGCAGGATTAAATGCTCAACTGATGCTCATCCCTGATGATAAGGTTCATTTGATCAGACAATTATTGAATGATGAAATTAAAGTCACTATTGAAGATCAGGATGACTTAATGACTAACCCATGGAAGGGTCTTCTCGGAGGAGAGGAACCATGAATACTGTTGCCGTCCTGAAATTAACATTACATCACGGTATCGTTGGATACTTGGCAGGATTTCAGAGCGGAAAAAATATTCTGGTTTTTACAGATTCTTTCCGCTCTGATCAGCAACGCCCGACCTTGAGCCTGCTGACTTCCCCCTTGTATCCTCAAGTGGATAAGATTTTAGAAAAGACCTATGTTACACATCAGCGTTTACATCCCTTGCTATCAAACTTGCTACCAGAAGGTGCATTACGCGAACTGATTGCACAAAGCCTCAAAGTACATATAGACAATGAATTTCAGTTATTGGCAGCTTTAGGTCATGATTTACCTGGGGCACTCATTGCAACCCCAGTAGATCCAGAAGAAATCCCAGATGGAATAAAATTTAAGCTTCAGATCTCGAATCCAGATCAGATCTTAAAGCAAGAGATTCGGACAAATAATAAGTTTTCCTTGGCCGGCGTCCAAATGAAGTTTTCCATGAAAGCCAAAGATGGGCGTTTTACATTAGCACAGGCAACGGAAACGACTCTACTCGGGGACTGGATTGTCAAAACTCCTTCTTCCAGACATGCCTTTGTTCCGCTAAATGAATATTCTATGATGAGCCTTGCCAAAATGGTCGGAATAGATATCCCAGAGATTCGTTTGGTAGATATGGCACTCTTACAAGACCTTCCACCATTAAATCTACCCCAAGAGCAATATGCTTTTGCAATCAAAAGATTTGATAGACAGAGTACTGCTGATACTACAGAGCTTATTCACATCGAAGACTTTGCTCAGATCTTCGGTGCATATCCACAGCAGAAATACAGCACCACAAATTATGAGCAGATAGGAAAGATCATTTATCAATTTTCAGATAACAAAATTCTTGATATTCAGCAATTTGCCAGCCGCTTACTTGTCAACATTTTGCTCGCCAATGGAGATGCACACTTAAAGAACTGGAGTATGATTTATCACGATAAAACAACGCCAAGATTATCCCCTGCATACGATATATTGATGACAAGTGTATATATTGAAAATGAGCGTCATTTCGCCTTAAATCTTGCCAAAAATAAAGATTGGTATTTAGCTGAGATGAAACACTTTGAACAATGGGCTGAAAAAGTCGGTGTTCCATGGCGTGTTATTGAAAAACAACTTCACGCCATTATGGACAAAGCACGGTCAGTATGGCCAGCGCTATTACTAGACTTACCTATGATTTCTGTTCATAAAGAAAAATTAAGAGAACATTGGAAAAAATTGCATCCAGACTTTCAGATACTTACAGATGATTAGAGGAAACCTGTAACCAAGCTAAAATTTCTCAAACAATTTCATCACATCATTTTCCGTCAGTTTCGCTTCTCCCTCATGATCTGTGCTTAGAATAGACTGTGCCAGTTCTGCTTTATTCTGCTGCAAGGCAATAATTTTTTCTTCTATGCTTTTATTGGTAATCAGCTTATACACAAATACCGGCTTGTCCTGTCCAATCCGCCATGCACGATCTGAAGCTTGATCTTCAGCAGCAGGGTTCCACCATGGATCATAGTGAATGACCGTATCTGCGGCAGTTAGATTCAGACCAACCCCTCCTGCTTTCAGACTGATTAAAAATACCGGCACTTGTCCAGACTGAAATGCTGTAATGACTTCATCTCGCTTTTTGGTCTTTCCAGTCAGCTTCACATAGCCAATTTCTGCGTGATAGAGCTGTTGTTCAATCAGTTCCAACATTGAGGTAAACTGAGAGAAAATAAGAATTTTTCGTCCCTCTTCCACCATTGGAACAACCATATCCATCAACTGTTCAAGTTTGGCAGAATACGCCTGCCCGGTTTTAACTGAATCCAGTTTCAGCAAGCTAGGATGACAACAGACCTGACGCAGCTTCAGCAAGGCATCTAAAATTTGGATTTGACTACGCTTAAAGCCTTTTTCTGCCACAATTTTCTGAATATTTGCCTGCATCGTGGCGCGAACAGCCTCGTATAGCTTGGATTGCTGCTCATTCATGTCAATATTGACTTCAATCGTGGTTTTTTCAGGCAATTCCTTGGCAACGTCAGTTTTCAAACGACGTAAAATAAAGGGTTTAATGCGGTTTACCAACTTTTGCCTTAACTGCTGATCACCGCGTTTTTCAATCGGATGACGGTACTTTTTATTAAAAATTTCTTGTGAATATAAAAATCCTGGCATCAGGAAATAAAATAGTGCCCACAGCTCACCCAAATGATTTTCCATAGGTGTACCAGTTAGACATAGACGATGTCGCGCTGTTAATTGCCGTACTACCTGTGCAGCTTTGGCACGCGGATTTTTGATATTCTGCGCCTCATCCAAAATGAGTTGATGATATTCATATTGCTTTAGTTGCTCTTCATCTCTCGCCAGAAGCGGATATGTGGTTAACACAATATCATAGTGTGGAATCTGCTCAAAATACTGATGGCGATCGGGCCCCTGTAGCAGCAATACCTTGAGCTCAGGGGTAAATTTCTCCGCTTCTTTGAACCAGTTATGCATCAGCGATGTGGGTGCAACAATTAAGGCGGGTCTGTCCTGCAAATGACCAGCCTGCTTTTCCATGAGTAAGTGGGCTAAAGTTTGTGCTGTTTTACCCAAACCCATATCATCCGCCAGAATCCCGCCATGCTGGGTTTCCCTTAAAAACTGTAACCAGCCTAGGCCCTGCTGCTGGTATGGACGTAATTCCCCCTGAAAACCTTGTGGTGTCGGCAGTTGTTGCTGATAGCCTTGTTTGAATTTCTGCGCAAATTGCTGCAGGCGATTACTGACCTGCCATACCATCCCCAGATGATGCTGTAATTCTAATAGTTGACTCGCATCATAGCGATCTATGCTACGCTCTTCTTGCTGTAAAATGCTCTGCAGATGCAACAATACCGGCTTAATGTCCTTTGCGGATAAAGCCAAATCTGGTTGATCCGCTGCAGTTTTCAGGGTGAAAATGTGACTGTCATTCAGATGACCAAAAATCCGTGGATCAAGTAAATCAGGCTGTTCTTTCACCAAAGCCACAAGTGCATCGAGTAAATCATAGCTATTGCCTGCACTGTCCTGAACGGTCGCCCCGATATTGAACCAGTCTTGTTGGCTTTCAGATTCAGTGATGGAAATATTTAAATTTTCAACATATTGCAGCTTAAATGGGCTGTGTTCCAGATGCTCTATCTGCCATCCAATCAATTCAATTTGATTGATGGGCATCAGCTGTTTGATCCAGTCTCCATAGAACGCAAAAACCATAGAATCAAGACGTTGTTTATCCAGTTTTAATTGCTGGTAATAATTAAGATCTTTTACCCACTTCAGTGATTCGACCAACAGCTGTAAACGCTGGATTGACTGTTGTTCCTGAACTAAGTCCCGAAGCTGTCGCACCATTTTGCCATGCTGCTCACCAATAAAACTGTCACCTGATGTACCTGCTTTTATTCGTCCGCCTGCATAGGAGAATTCAATTTCGGCACAAACAGACTCTTCCCATTTCCAATCAAATTTATCTAAAACACCGAAGCGTAAAATTGGCTGGGGACTACCCTCAAGGACATCAATATGCTGAATAGACTCGGGCTGAGGCAGATTTTTCACGTCTGAATATTGATGAGTCAGTTTCTCAAACTCTGGCAAGAGCATAGATGGAAGATCAGGCATCTGTAAAAAATGGTACAGAAGATTTGCCGTATATTCACCATATAACTGGCCCACCGTGTTCTGTTGAATATCCACATAACACGGTGGTTGGCTAGCGAGAATTTGGATATGTGGATTTGATTTTAAATCGAGTCGAATATCACCATTGACCAATTCAATATTTAAATGCTCTGTCTGTTTGTTTACACCTTGTTGCCAGATCAGTTCGATGTGATAGCCTTGTTCTGACCATTGAAGTGCAGTATGGCTCTTTTTTTGCCAGTACACATCGCCACTTTGAATAAAAGATTTGAAATGCTCCAATAAAATTCCGGAGATATCAAGATTGCTTTGATAAAAACGTTCGTCACTGTTTATTTTGGCATAATAATAAATCTGGTTAAATAATTGTCGTTTTTGTTCAGGTAAAGTCAGATGCTTTCTGGTGATATTTTCATATTGGGTATAATAACTTTCCCCCGCAATTGAGCCGTTTTTATTGCGTCTGGCCTTCTGAACATCAACTGTCAATTTCTTTAAGCTGACAGACTGATCTAACAGGTAAATTAAATAATTGTTTGTTTTGACAGATTGCTCTGGTTCAGTCTGTTGTAAATACCGTTTAAAATCATTCAACCAGCGCTGTGCCTGATCATCCCCCCGTAGGCGTTTTGCGATTCCCTGCGGGGATTGAGAGTCAGCATAACGCTGCTGAAATTCCTGGCGATATTCCTGAAAGAATAACCGCGCTAAAGCAGCAGCATGTTTACAGTTATATCCAACCGGACAAGTGCAGTCGTCATCGATTAAACGGTCTTTTTGGGGATTATAGGTAATTGCAGTATCGTAATAATCTGTCCCTTCAATTTGGGCATACATCGTAACCCCGTCTTTTTCCTCAAAGAACTCAATCGTTTCCCTATCAATGTGTTTAGCATAGCTCAGACTGCGCTGAAGAGTTGCAGTACTAAAGCGAGATAGAAAATTGATCAATGAGGACATAATTACCAGAAACCAAAAATGTTTATACAATTATAACGGACAAAGCTGTCATTTCAGAACAGTACTGCTCGCCAACGTATCAAAAGGAAATAAATCCATGCTCAAAAACTTAATGTTTACTACAATGGATGGGGTGAATATTGGCTTTGGGGTACATTGGTTTCCTCAACCGCAATCACAGGTCGGCCATTAATCGCCTTTGAATACAGTGCAGAAGCGATCAGTAAAGGTTTAGAACTTTCCTCCACATCAAATGGATATCATGGGTGAGGCACTGAATATTCCTCGACAAGCTCTTGTGAAACTTGGTACTCAGGAAGCGGAACTTTGTGTCCAAGAAGTTGATGAAATTATTGGCTCGATTTGTAAGGTTACAATCTGATTCAGCAATATCGCTCATGACCTATTACCTGGACAAATTCAAGCAGAGACTCTCCAACTGATCCAAAATAGGATTGAGCATAATATTCATGGCTCTAGACTAGCAGATTTACACTTAATTTTACCTAATGAGGTTCCACAGCTCAGTTGCTAACTCATTAGGTTCCCTCATCCAACGCCATTCAGTTTCTTTAAGATGATAATCAAAGTACTCTTTTGATATGCCGTTAAACTTTGCTAGCCTTCTTTTACAAAAGCTCCAAAATGATTCTATTCCATTTATATGACATTCTCCTCTAGCAAACTCATTTGCTCCGTGATTTACCCTAAAATGCTTTGAATAACCCACATCAACAAGACCATTATAGCCACGCCATCCATCACTATAAATCACACTCTCAAGTGAAACTTTACCAATGATAACCTCTTGTAAAGTCTTCATTTTACAGTCAGGTACGATTTCAGTATAGACGCGCCCATTACGTTCGAATATTCCAAATACTGGCTGTTTTAGAGTCCCACGACCACGCTTTAACTTTCCATGAAACCCACGTTGCCTTTTCGCTCCAAAATAGCTTTCATCTACTTCTATTGAACCAACAAACTTAGCTCTTAAATCTGTTTGATGATCATAGATAGTTTCTCTAAAAAGCATGTACAAATAGTTAATCGTATTACGATTTAAATTGAGTAATAAGGCTGTTTTGGAAGCAGGAATATCAACACAAAAGCATTGAATAATTTTTTTAATCTTGTAGTGACTTAATTTACTGTTTTCTATCATGATTCTAGACTAACATAATCATTTTGCTAGTCTAGAGCCTCGCTACGGTTTGGACTATGTTCAAATGGCTATTCTACGTTTGATTGGTTTTGGAAAAAAAGAAGAATTTAAGAAAGTGCTAGCAATTTTAAGAAAGAAAAAGTCTGATAGGACAAGGATCCTATGAAATTTGTCGTGTACAGAGGTAATTTTTATGAAATCTAAAATCATGAGAAAAAGATAGAAAAGCACTTAGTCAGTTTCGGAGTATTATTTAAAACGTGGAGATGTTTTTCCTATGTTGATTAGTCAATTTATTTACGAATGAGGTATAAAGTTTTATCTAATTTTTCTTTTTATCCAATTTAAAATTAGGTGCGTACACGGCCTCAACTTTCAATAAAGTATAAAAGGTGTTTGTGTAGGCAATACCCTTACTTTTGATAAGCCAAAAGAAAGCAAAAGCCTTTGTTACCCATACATAACATCCCTATTATGATGGATAACGTGTGGCATCCCTGCCACACTCGTGTATCCAAACGTTGCTTAAATTAAACTATGTAATAGTGGCGACATAAAGGTGCTCTTATCGCTATATATTAAAAACTTAGTGGAACACTGTTTCTAAAGCTTTTAAACCCACTTTGGGATCAAGTAGACCGTTGTAAATTTCAGGGATTTCACGTTCCACCCCAAAAAATTCATAAATGGCAAGCATCGCCCCACGAACTGAATATTCCACAGTAAAGACCACGTCATCTTCAATTTCCACAAACTGTCCAAGGAAAGCAAAGTTTTGTGAGCCTTGTGGAATTACCTGTGGACGGTCCCCCGGTTTACGGCAGGCGAATAGGGCAGAGGCGTATGGCATCATGGCGGTAGTAACATCAGTCGTTGCCAAAACATGATCTAAAATGTCGTCAAAACCGAGCTGTTTAATCAGTTCTGTTAGGATTTCTTGCCCCGTGGCTTCGGACATTGGTTTTTTGATGTAATCGCCTATATGGTCAATTTGGAAACCGTAGCCCCATAAGGTATATAAACCTTCAGGTAAGTCGGCAAAGTGTGGCTGTGCAGGAACCACGATGGATAAATGCCAACCCGACTCATACCAAGTCATGAGTGCGCCTGTGCCTGGTTCATTGCCTGTATAGTCAATAATACGTTTAAGTAGCACGTCATCTTTCATGGTCAGAGTGAAAGACTCCCACTTATGTTCATCGACATTGCCATAAAAAGTCATTGGACGGCCAAAGTCTGGGGCTTTTTGTGCCAGCGTTTCCCAAAGCGTCCAGCCATGATCTTCTCGATGACGAATAAGGGCAGGCACGTCATGATTACCGCCATAACGTGAGTCTGCTGTAATAGAGCCTAAAGTGAAAATAGCTAAATCATTGGCTTTCAGATTAATTTGCTCTGAGCCTTCAGGCAATTGTACATATAGGCGTGAAGCGTAGCGTTCTTGAGTTTCAGCATTGGTAATGAAGTCTGCATCTGTGACATAGTGTCCAAAACGCACATCGACGCCTTGTGCGACTAACCAACGCTGTAGGGGCAGAATCATCGAGTCATATTGGTTGTACTTGGTACGTTTCACACCCGCTAAGGTATGAATGCGTGGCAATTCTTGAATAAAACGCAAGAAATAGCGTCTTAACTCTGCTGCACTGTGCCATTTTTGAAAAGCGAAAGTCGTGCGCCACATGCGCCAGAAATTGGTTTCAAAAAAGGTTTCATCAAAAAACTCATCAATGCGGCGACTGCCAATTTTTTCTTCTTTTGAAGCTAATAGGCGCAGCATCTGTGCACGATGTAGCGTATTCAGACCAAGCTTTGCTGCATCCGCAATGACATGTTCGGCATCAATCAACCGTGCATTGGCGTGGGTTTTCACTTTTTCATTAAACTCACGACATTCTTCACGCACCGAAATGTCTGGATTTTCCAAAGATGGAATACTGGAAAATAAGTCCCATAGGCACAAATAAGTTTCATCGGTCAGCATTCGCCCACCACGTGTTACCCAAGCTTGCGCGGCATGCGGTGTATGTCCACCATCCATCGAACCACCTGAAATATCGAGTTCTTCTAAAATATGGATATTTTTGGCAGGGACTTTGGCATCACGGATTGCAAATGCAGCAGCAGCCATACCTGCGATACCACCACCAATAATCCAAAGATGGGACTGTTGCGCGTCTAATGGGGTGCGCTTCTTATTTTGCATGGTTCACCTTTAATTATGATGTTAAAAATTATGAAGTAAAAAAATTGGTTTAGAAAAACCTTAAAAATAGTATGTCTTTTTATATATGAAAAATGTATGAAATGGGAAGCAATCCCCTCATTATATTTTGTAATCAAAAATAGACGTATGATGGCTATTTTTAATACACATTTGTCTTTTTATTAAAATTGAATATGATCTAAATAATTGATGTTAATGTTTATTGTTGAGTAATTGCTCTATTGTTGTTTTCACTATGCCGTATGCTAAATTTCTTTAAAAATAGGCTTTTTATTTATCATTAAAAAATATCTTTGTACACGACAAAAAAAGATAACTCATTGAAATAATGGCATAATACTTGTTTTCTGACGACGAATATGATGACACATTTCAATGAGTTACATCTCATCTTAAACAAATATCTAAAGTGGAACAAGTCACATGCAAAATGTTTTACACTGATTATGCTTGCATTAATTGTAAAACAGACATGTAATCTTTCTTCTGCATCTAAAGCCTTACCCATCAAGTGCTTACCACAATCATTTTATCGACGTATACAACAACGCTTCTTTGCAGATCAGTATTTCGATTATCGTCAAATTTCTCAGTTAATTTTCAATATATTTTCATTCGATAAAGTCCAATTAACTTTGGATAGAACTAATTGGAAATGGGGAAAACGAGATATTAATATCTTGATGTTAGCCATCGTCTATCGTGGAATAGCGATACCTATTGTTTGGACATTGCTCAATAAACGTGGAAATTCAGATACAAAAGAGCGTATTGCTTTGATTCAACGCTTTATCTCCATTTTTGGTAAAGATCGTATTGTGAATGTGTTTGCAGACAGAGAATTTATCGGTGAGAAATGGTTTATATGGTTAATTGAAAATGACATTAACTTCTGTATACGTGTTAAAAAAACTTTATTGTGACCAATCACTTAGCCAAGAATCATAAAATTAGTGATTTATTTCGTCATCTTCAAGTTGGTCAAACTGAATGTCGTAAACGACGTATTTGGGTTGGTCGAGTGAAACTGTATATTAGTGCGCTACGATTAGAAGATGGAGAGCTTTTACTTGTTGTTTCTCCTATGTTTAATGCTTCTGCTATTCGTGATTATGCATTACGCTGGGAAATCGAAACGTTATTTAGTTGTCTCAAAGGACGTGGATTCAATCTTGAAAATACTCGTTTAACAGACCCTAGACGAGTCAAGAAATTGATAGCAGTGCTAGCTATCGGTTTCTGTTGGTGCTATTTAACAGGTGAATGGCAACATGATCGGAAAAAAGCGATAAAAATAAAGAAGCATGGACGACTTTCAGTAAGTTTATTTCGCTACGGTTTGGACTATGTTCAAATGGCTATTCTACGTTTGATTGGTTTTGGAAAAAAAGAAGAATTTAAGAAAGTGCTAGCAATTTTAAGAAAGAAAAAGCCTGATAGGACAAGGATCCTATGAAATTTGTCGTGTACAGAGATCTGTGTTATAGCGTTTTAAAACATCAGACCGCCTATCAAAGAGATTATTTATTAGCCGAATAATCTCAAAACCTGATTGACTACCAAGACGGTATCTCAGGTCGCTGACTTCACATATATTAAAACTCATTCAGATTGGGTCTAAACCACATTTATTATTGATGTTTTTTCATGTGCAATTGTTGGCTGGAAAGTATCAACACGTAAGAATACAGATATGGTGCTTGATGCGCTGAGTTATGTATCGTCTTTTGAGCTTGAAGCAATGTACGATTATAAGATTAACCCGTTAGGTCAGGTGGCCTAACTTAAATAAAAAAGTCTCCGACAAACCCGGTACGGTTCAGTTTTTGCATAGACCCAAGTGTTAAATCATCATTACGATTCTTGCGTACCACACCATGGACACGTGAAAAAGTAGAAAGCTTATATTTGTACGTCTTACGCCAAAAGGCCAAACAGAAACCGTAGCCTCAGGCAACACCCCTCTCATCATAAAATTATACCAGTCAGTAAAACACTCTTAGATTAAGCATATGAATGTTGGTTATTATTGTTGATTATCACAATAAATTAGTGACCAAAAATCAAAGTACCCTACCCCACCTTAAATTACGTCACACAAAATTAAAACTCTATATAACTGTTATATATAGAGTTTATTAACATACCAATTATGTAATTTAGTGTATTTTATGTCGGTGACTCTTGCCAAGGTTGGGGTCGCGAGTTCGAGTCTCGTTTCCCGCTCCAGATTCAAAAAGCCCTGATCGAAAGATTGGGGCTTTTTTTATTGTCGTTCTCAATGACTAAATATTCTGCCTAACCCTGCTTTTTTCTCAAATTAAGAAAATTTTCTTTAAATCTTGAATCTCTAGAACTCTGGTTCGATTTATCTTTTTAGGGAACTCCTGCTAAAAGGATTGCACTTCATACAGGTTTAAGCATCTAATTCATCCAAGCAATTAATGATAAAAAACCATAAAAAAAGCCCATTTGAGGGGAAATGGGCTTTTGTAAACATCAATGTTAACGCTCTAATATGACAATCTGGTTAAATTTCATATCTATAGATTAAATTTTTTTGAGATCCCATTAGATTCCCAATAGTTGCTTACACCATGGAATTGAAATATCCCGAGTTAAAGGGGCTAAAGGCAGGTCTGGATGATTAAGATCAACCCATTGCATTTCCGCAAGTTCAGCCTGAACCTGAGGCTGACTTTTTAACTTAACCTGATACAAATAACTGACCAGCGAATGATTCAATTCGTTCGCAGCCACGGTTTCATATTTGCCAATATAAGACAGTATTTCCATCTCACAGCCTGTCTCTTCCAGAACTTCCCTAGAAAGTGCAGCTTCAGGCAATTCATTGGGTTCCAGCTTTCCGCCCACATGCATAAAGAAATCGGTATCTTTTTTACGAACCAACAAAATCTGATTCTGTTCATTCAGAATGATAGCCGCAGCAATCGTAATCACTTTATTACTCATACCGATTCTACTGCCTTTACACTTTTATTCCATTTCGGTTCAGGCGCATGATAATGCTCCAAAGCATCCAAAACTTCCTCAATTGAACTTGAGGAAATCAAGGCATCGGTAAAACGTGACTGGGTAAATCCAGCCTCAGTCGTTTTCATCAAGAAATTCAGCAATTCATCATAAAATCCATGGATATTTAAAAATGCACAAGGCTTCTGATGAAGGCCCAACTGCCCCCAGGTCAACTGCTCAAAAATTTCTTCTAAAGTCCCCACCCCGCCCGGCAAAGCAATAAATGCATCCGCCAGATCAGACATTTTTGTTTTACGTTCATGCATATTTTTCACCACATGCAGCTCTGTTAACAGCGGATGGGCCAATTCTGCATCGACTAGATTTTGTGGAATTACTCCAATGACTGTTCCACCAGCATGTAATGCACTATCAGCCACAACACCCATCAGTCCAGCTCGGCCGCCACCATAAACCAGCGTGATTCCCCGTTTCGCAATAGACTCACCCAAAGCTTGGGCCTGCTCTTTAAAATTTTCGCTATTCCCCATAGCTGAACCACAAAAGACTGCAATAGATTTCATTTTTTATCCCCTCATCGATCAACATATTCTAACTGCATTAAAATAAAAAAATTGTCTTAAAAACAAGCAAAATAACCATAATCGGCTAATTTATCGAAGCGCATGATTCAGAATAAATTCTCACTTCTACAGAAAAATACGGATAATTTTCAGTCAGACTTGTACGCATTGACTTACATCGATTCCGGTTCTTTACGGCTATCCCAAATAGTGGAATTTTCCTATGATACTTACATCAGGAACAGGAAGTTCCATATAACAATGACAATAGATAAGCACAAGGATTGTAAGGTACGACAGGAGTTATACCGAGCTAACCAATACGAAAAACCCCGGCAGGATGCCGGGGTTTTTTATTAATTTTTATTTAGTTAATCAGGCTGCCAATGACCTGAAATTTTATATTTGACTATTCTCTGAATGGTACTACTGATCTCGAATGGGTAAGACAGCAGGATTTGACAAATGCAAGCCAATCCACAAGGATAAGTGAATAAAAATAATCATGAGTAGAACAATATGTCCCATCCGCTTTCCAGCCTTGAATATCAACCTGATATTCTGGGTGAAGGTTATGAACAGGCCACTTTAGAATTCCCGCCAGATACTGAAGGCACAGTAGTTGCCACACTGATCCGCAAAAAGGCAGACCAACCGACCTCTAAAGCTGTCCTCTATATTCACGGCTTTATTGATTATTTTTTCCAGACTGAAATGGCAGAGCGTTTTAATCAGCAAGGTTTTGATTTTTATGCACTGGATTTACGTAAATACGGCCGATCCTATCTGTCCCATCAGAAACTTTATAATGTCTATCATCTTTCAGAATATGATGCAGAAATCAGCCAGGCTCTTGAAATTATTGGACAGGAAGGCCATGACACGGTTTTACTCAGTGGCCATTCTACCGGCGGATTAATTACTACTTTGTATGCAGCACATCATCCAGATCATCCCTTAATTAAAGGCTTATGGCTCAATAGTCCTTTTTATGACTTTAATATGACGCCTTTTGAGAAAAAGTTTCTGGTGCCTAAATTGAGCCGTCTGGGAAAACGTTTTCCGGAAATGCTATTTCCTAGCCGCTTAAATCGTCATTATGTGCCTAGTCTGCATATCAGCTATCAGGGTGAATGGCATTTTGATCTGGAATGGAAAAAACCTAGCTATCACTGGGTGCGTCTGAGTTTTGTACATGCCATTCACGAAGCACAAAAAGAAATTCATCAGGGTGTACGTTTAAATATTCCGACTTTGCTGATGCATGCCCATAAAACCACTTATCCCCTACGTTTTAACCGTAATGCTCAAACCAGTGATGTGATTCTTCAGGTACGCGACATGATTGAACATGCGCAGAAAATCCAGGGCGATGTGCAACTCTGTTCGATTCAAAATGGGATACATGATCTGGTTCTTTCAGAAAAACCAGTCCGTGAGCAGGTCTATCAGCAGCTATTTCAATGGCTGGAAAATAAAGCCCTATAAGCCAGATGAATAAGATAGGTAGCAAGCTCTGCCTGTCTTATTTTTCAATAATTTTATTTACCTATTTTTCCTGGATATGAAATAAAAATATCAAGCTGATCAGTAATGCTTTTCACATACTAAAATCATTTCATTATAAAAATAAGATATTGAAATCTATAAAGATAATTAATTCTATTTTTATCCAAATGTTGCCTTTTGTAGCAAGCTTGTAAGTATTTATCCTGCGATTTTTTTCCCTCTCTATAGTAGAGCTGAGATGTTGAATCTGAGGGCTTTTGCAGGACAGAAGTGATTCGGCATTCATCAATAATAATCATATCAAGGAATAGAATTATGCGTTATGCAGATCCCAATACTGACGGTTCAAAAGTGCAATTTAAATCCCAATACGAAAACTTCATTGGCGGCAAATGGGTCCCACCAGTCAAAGGTGAATATTTTGATAATGTCTCCCCCGTAGATGGAAGGGCCTTTACCAAAGTTCCACGCTCATCAGTGGAAGATATTGAACTGGCGCTCGATGCGGCTCATGCCGCCAAACAGCAATGGAATAACAGCTCCCCTACTACCCGTTCCAATATTTTATTAAAAATTGCCGACCGACTTGAGGAAAATCTTGAGTTACTAGCAGTTGCAGAAACTTGGGATAACGGTAAGCCGATCCGTGAAACTTTGGCAGCGGATATTCCTTTAGCCATTGACCATTTTCGTTATTTTGCCGGCTGCATTCGCGCCCAGGAAGGCGGCATCTCGGAAATTGATGAAGACACTATTGCTTATCATTTTCATGAACCATTGGGTGTCGTGGGTCAGATTATCCCGTGGAACTTCCCGATTCTGATGGCTGCCTGGAAACTGGCACCTGCCCTTGCAGCCGGAAACTGTATTGTGCTGAAACCTGCTGAACAGACACCGGTGAGTATTTTAGTGCTGGTCGAACTAATTCAGGATCTGTTGCCTGAAGGCATATTAAACATCGTGAATGGTTATGGCGTGGAAGTCGGCCGTCCACTGGCGACTAATCCACGGATTGCCAAGATTGCCTTTACCGGTTCGACCGCTGTGGGTCAGCTGATCATGCAATATGCGACTGAGAATATTATTCCCGTCACGTTAGAACTTGGAGGGAAATCTCCGAACCTGTTCTTTGCTGACATCATGGATCAGAAAGATGATTTCCTGGAAAAAGCTCTGGAAGGCTTTACCATGTTTGCCCTGAATCAGGGTGAAATCTGTACCTGTCCATCACGCGCCCTGATTCAGGAAAGTATTGCCGACCAATTCCTGGAACTTGCAGTAGAGCGAGTGAAAAAGATCAAGACTGGTCATCCCCTGGATACCGAGACCATGATCGGGGCTCAGGCTTCTCAGGAGCAGCAGGACAAGATTCTCGGCTGTATTGCTACTGGCCGTGAAGAAGGTGCGGAAATCTTGTTAGGCGGCAATGAGCGTCAGGAAGTGGGACAAGGTTTTTATATCGAGCCAACGATTTTTAAAGGTTCCAATGACATGCGGACCTTCCAGGAAGAAATTTTTGGACCGGTACTGGCGGTGACCACATTCAAAGACTTCGATGAAGCCATCAAGATTGCCAATGATACGATTTATGGACTCGGCGCCGGTGTCTGGTCACGTTCAGCACATACTTCTTATCGTGCTGGTCGTGCCATTCAGGCCGGTCGGGTCTGGACCAACTGCTATCACATCTACCCGGCTCATGCAGCCTTTGGGGGATATAAAAAATCCGGGATTGGCCGCGAAAACCATCGCATGATGCTGGATCATTATCAGCAAACCAAAAACCTGTTAGTGAGTTATTCAACCAAACCAGCAGGTTTCTTCTAAACTGATCTGAACTCAGGTGGACTTCGGTCCACCTGATTCATTCATTATTTCAAACAGAACTTTAAACTGATTGGTAAAAAATTTATAAAGAGAGTCATGAGGATATATTTGTATTTTTAAGGGCTGTATTAAACGAATAAATAAAACTGCATAAAAAATAAGGGATTATTTTTAGTTATGTTGATTTTAAATAAGTTTGTCATTTTTTATGCTTTCTGATCGTTTAAAAATCCAGCATAAAGCCTGTGCTTTCATTTAAAGTCGACTTTTCATGCTACGCAAGACTGTGTATAACAATGAACCCCTGAGGGAAAGCAATAAGCATAGGCAAAATTGCTTAAAAAGCGTTAGACTATGCAGTAATAATGTCATGATTCGGTCTGGTATAGATCAAAAAAGAAGGTGAAGGTTGATGCCGCTCAATACAGTTGAAGAGCTTGTAGCAGATATCCGTGCAGGAAAAATGGTTATCCTGATGGATGACGAAGACCGTGAGAATGAAGGCGATCTGGTGATTGCTGCGACCCACGTGCGTCCTGAAGACATCAACTTTATGATCACCCATGCACGTGGCCTGGTTTGTCTGACTTTAAGCAAAGAACGTTGCCAGCAGTTAAATCTACCCTTGATGGTGGATGCCAACGGCGCTCAGCACGGAACCAACTTCACCCTTTCAATTGAAGCAGCCAACGGCATTACTACCGGTATTTCTGCAGCTGAACGTGCGCACACTATTCAAACTGCGGTGGCTGCACATGCCAAACCAAGTGACATCGTACAACCAGGGCATATCTTCCCATTGATGGCACAGCCAGGTGGCGTATTGCACCGTGCTGGTCATACTGAAGCAGGTTGTGATCTGTCTCGTCTTGCGGGTCTGGAACCTGCATCTGTAATCTGCGAGATCATTAAAGAAGACGGCACTATGGCGCGTCGCCCAGATCTTGAAATTTTCGCAGAAAAACATAGCCTGAAAATGGGGACTATTGCTGATCTGATCCATTACCGTATGACCAATGAACAAACGGTTGAGCGTATCGATCAGCAAAGTATTGATACTGAATACGGCAGCTTTGACCTGTACCGCTATCGTGAACTGGGTAATCCGGATATCCATCTGGCCTTGGTCAAAGGTGAGCCTAAAGAGGGCGTGACCACAGTGCGTGTACATGGTTTTAACCCGACCCGCGACTTGCTCAAACTGAACAAGCAAGACGGTGAACCGGCCTGGAATCTGGACCGTGCCTTAAAAGAAATTTCAAACAGTGATCGTGGTGTTCTGGTCTGGATTGGCCAGCGCCATTTACAGGACTTAGGCCCTGCCCTAGATGCACTTACAGCACCAAAAAATGTAAAGTCCAATGCTGCACTTTCCCAGCAGTATCAGACGATTGGGGTCGGCGCACAAATTTTGCGTGACCTCGGCGTGGAAAAAATGAAGCTGCTTAGCTCTCCATTACGTTTCAATGCCCTGTCCGGCTTTAACTTAGAAGTGGTGGAATACATCACCGCACAACAAACATCAGAGAAATAATCGAGGTTCCTATGGCAGTTCGCCGTATTGAAGGTATGTTGCATCTCGCGAACGAAGACCGTTATGCGATTTTAGTTGGCCGTTTTAATAGCTTTGTTGTTGAACATCTGTTAGAAGGTGCCATTGATACATTGAAACGCCATGGCGTATCAGACGATAATATCACTGTTGTTCATGCACCTGGTGCCTGGGAACTTCCTGTGGTTGCGAAAAAACTGGCAGCTTCAGATCGTTTCGATGCCATCATCGCGCTGGGCGCTGTGATTCGTGGCAGCACGCCTCACTTCGATTTTGTAGCTGGTGAATGTGCCAAAGGTTTGGGCGTAGTTGGCCTGGATACTGGCTTACCAGTGATTAATGGTGTATTGACTACGGATAGTATCGAACAGGCGATTGAACGCTCGGGTACAAAAGCAGGTAATAAAGGTAGTGAAGCTGCCCTGACTGCTATTGAAATGGTTAACTTGTTAAAGGCTATTTAACGCTATGTCGCAAACACTTCAAGCAACTTATGCAGCAAAACGTAAAGCACGTCGCTTTGCTGTACAAGGAATTTATGAATGGCAGATGAGCCACAATCCGGTGCATGAGATTGAAGCACGTACACGTGTGGACAATGCGATGCACAAAGTGGATCTCAGCTATTATCATGAATTGTTGACTCAAGTGGTTGCCAATCATGAAGCATTGGATGCTTTGCTTATCCCTGTGCTGGATCGCGAACTTTCTGCACTTGATGGTGTAGAACTCGCTACACTTCGCCTAGGCGCCTATGAACTCAAAGAACATCTTGAGATTCCATATCGTGTCGTTCTGGATGAAGCAATTGAGTTAGCTAAACACTTTGGCGGTGCAGACAGCCATAAATACATCAATGGTGTATTAGACCGTTTAGCGACAACTTTACGTGCAGCAGAAAAACAGCAAGCCAACTAATCTAGTCGAATTGTTGTATGGCTGAGTTTTCGATTATCGATACCTATTTTAATCGTCAGAATAAAAATTCTGTCGATTTAGGCGTTGGCGATGACTCAGCCTTGCTCACCCCTCCTCCACAGCAACAACTGGTCATCTGTGCCGACACCCTCGTTGCTGGACGTCATTTTCCTTTAGACACCGATCCTCATGCGATTGGCTGGAAATCTGTCGCTGTTAATCTTTCTGATATTGCAGCCATGGGCGCGACCCCGCATAGTATTTTACTCGCCTTGAGCCTACCCCAAATTGATCATGACTGGTTAAAAGCCTTTAGTCAGGGTCTCTATGATTGTTGCGATCAATTTGGTGTGAGCTTAATTGGTGGTGATACCACACAAAGTCCTCATTTGACCTTATCTGTGACTGCCCTGGGCTGGGTAGAGATTGGTAAAGCTGTACCCCGTTCAGGTGCCAAGCCTGGTGATCTGATTTGTGTATCCGGTACAGTGGGTGATGCTGCTTTTGCTTTAAATCATCTTGGTCATCCATTACAGAAACGTCTGGATTATCCAACCCCACGCTGTCAGTTGGGTACTGCCTTAAAAGGCCTAGCCAACAGTATGATTGATGTCTCGGATGGCCTCGCACAGGATCTGGGACATATTCTCAAAGCTTCTCAGGTAGGAGCGACTTTAGGACTTGAAAAGTTACCGATCAGTCCTGCCCTGCAGGCATTAAATGATGAACAGCGTTGGCAATACGCACTCGCGGGTGGTGATGACTACGAGTTATGCTTTACAATAAGCCCGCAAAACTATGAAAAATTATTGCAAAAACAGCTGGATGTTTCGATTAGTATAATTGGCTCCATTCAGCAGCAACACGGTTTAACTTTTGAAAAAGATGGCGTAGATCATTCACTTCAATTTAACGGATATCAACATTTTGCATAAACCTGCGATCAATTTTAAAAGCATGTCATGGATCAACCGGCTCATTGTCTTTAGTGGGGTAGGATTTGGTTCTGGTCTGGCGCCTAAAGCGCCCGGAACTTTTGGTTCAGCTTTTGCACTTTTATTTGTACCCATCTGGCTCTACTTAGGTTTTGTAAATAGTCTTTTTGCCATTGTCATCATGTCCCTGGTTGGCATATATATCTGTGGCCAAACTGCCAAAGTCATGGGTGTGCATGATGATGGACGTATTGTCTGGGATGAGTTTGCAGGACAATCCATCACCTTTTTGCCACTGATCTATTTAGGTCAGATGAACTGGTTATGGCTACTCATTGGCTTTGCCCTGTTCCGATTATTTGATGTCTGGAAACCTTGGCCGATTCGAGTCATTGACCGTCAGGTTGGGGGTGGTTTCGGCATCATGCTGGATGACATTATCGCTGGCCTCTGGGCAGCACTTTGTATTTGGATTTATTTTTACTTTACGATGGCTTAAGCCATATCTAGGATTAGAACATGTCTACGACTGTGATTATTCTTGCTGCAGGTAAAGGAACCCGTATGCGTTCCAACTTACCGAAAGTATTACAACCGCTTGCAGGACGACCTTTACTCGGCCATGTGGTCGACACAGCAAAAAAACTCAATGCAGACAATATTATTACCATTTATGGTCATGGCGGTGAGCAGGTTCAGTCCGCATTTGCAGACCAGGATATCCGGTGGGTAGAGCAGGCTGAACAGCTTGGTACCGGTCATGCCGTACAAATGACACTACCTGTTTTGCCTAAAGATGGTATTTCACTAATCCTGTCGGGTGATGTCCCTTGTATTAGCCAGCAGACGCTTCAGAATCTGCTTGATGCTACTCAAGAGCAAGGCATTGGCCTGGTGACATTAACGCTTGCAGATGCCAGTGGTTATGGTCGTATCGTACGTAAAGATGGTCAGATTCAAGCCATTGTTGAACATAAAGATGCTTCTGAAGAACAGCGTCAAATTAAAGAAATTAATACCGGTATTTATGCGGTCAGTAATGCCAAGTTACATGAATGGCTTCCACGTTTAAGCAATGACAATGCACAAGGTGAATATTACCTGACGGATATCGTGGCAATGGCACTGGCAGATGGTATGAGTGTTGCATCTGTAGAACCTGAGCTGGCTTTTGAAGTGGAAGGCGTCAATGACCGTGTACAACTGGCTGCTTTAGAGCGTCAGTTCCAGGCTTATCAGGCAAAACAGCTGATGCAGCAAGGTGTACATCTGATTGACCCAAGCCGTTTTGACTTACGTGGTCAACTCACTGTTGGTAAAGATGTGCGGATCGATATCAATGTCATTATCGAAGGTAATTGCGAACTCGGTGATAATGTTGAAATTGGTGCAGGCTGCGTAATTAAAAATACCAAGATTGCTGCAGGCACCAAAGTTCAGCCATATAGCATCTTTGATCAGGCAATTGTGGGTGAAGAAGCACAAATTGGTCCATTTGCACGCTTGCGTCCAGGGGCAAAACTGGCAGCTGAAGTCCATATTGGCAACTTTGTTGAAGTGAAAAACTCTAGTATTGGTCTAGGTTCCAAAGCGAATCACTTCACTTACTTAGGTGATGCTGAAGTCGGTAGCGGTTCCAATATTGGTGCAGGAACGATTACCTGCAACTATGACGGTGCCAACAAATTTAAGACCATCATTGGGGATCATGCTTTTATTGGTTCTAACAGCTCTCTGGTTGCACCGGTCCAGATCGGTAATGGCGCGACAGTGGGAGCGGGTTCAACGATTACCCGTGATGTGGCAGAGAACAGTTTAGCGGTAGAACGTTCCAAGCAATTTGCCAAAGAAAACTATCAGCGTCCGCAAAAAATCAAGAAATAAGAGGAAGTTAGTATGTGTGGTATCGTCGGTGGCATCGCGGAACGTAATATCAGCAATATCTTAATTGAAGGCCTAAAACGTCTTGAATACCGTGGCTATGACTCTGCGGGTCTGGCCTTAATCAATAATAGCCAGGTGCTACGTGAGCGCCGTGTGGGTAAAGTCGCGAATCTTGAGCAAGCTGTGAATGAATCACAGATTAATGGTTCATTAGGCATCGCGCATACACGCTGGGCAACTCATGGTAAACCGACTGAAAACAATGCTCATCCCCATATTTCGGGTAATGTTGCTGTGGTTCATAACGGTATCATTGAAAACTACCAGGAGCTAAAAGATGATCTTGAAGCTTTAGGCTATGTGTTCACTTCACAAACTGATACTGAAGTGGTTGCCCATTTAGTCAACGATGCACTGAAATCTACCCCTAGCCTGCTTGAAGCTGTTCGTCAGGTTGTACCACAGCTGAAAGGCGCTTATGCACTCGGGATCGTACATACAGATCATCCAGATGAACTGATTACCGTACGTGAAGGTTCACCACTGGTCATCGGTGTCGGTATTGGCGAGAACTTTATCAGTTCTGACCAATTGGCTTTATTACCAATCACGAATCGCTTTATCTATCTTGAAGAAGGTGATATTGCACGTCTGACCCGTACTACCATTGAAGTATTTGTGGATGGTCAACTGGTAGATCGCCCAGTGAAAGAACTGGATGCCACCGTGAGCAATGCCTCTAAGGGTGAATATAAGCACTATATGCTCAAAGAAATCTATGAGCAGCCTGAAGCGCTAAAACAGACTATTTCACAAGCCTTGAATGGCAATACCTTGCGTGAAGATTTTCTGGTGAATGCGGAACAGGATTTTTCAACAATCCAGCAAATCCAGATTATTGCCTGTGGTACCAGTTACCATGCCGGCATGATTGCCAAATACTGGTTTGAACAGCTGATTGATCTGCCTTGTCAGGTCGAGATTGCCAGTGAATTCCGCTACCGTACGCCAGTGATTGTCAATAATACACTCTATGTGTGTATTTCTCAGTCAGGTGAAACAGCCGATACCTTAGCTGCTCTGCGTGATACCCAAAAACGTGCTACATCAAAAGGTGTAAATATTACGACGATGACGATTTGTAATGTTGCAACTTCTTCAATGGTACGTGAAACAGATTACAGCCTGCTGACTTTAGCGGGTCCTGAAATTGGTGTGGCTTCGACCAAAGCCTTTACCACCCAGCTCGCAGCTTTGATGTTACTGGTACTGAAAATCGGTACAGTGAAAAATGCCATTTCAGCTGAACAGATGACTGAGATCACGACTGGACTATGGCATATGCCTAAGGTACTGCTAGATACTTTAAGTCATGATGATGAAATTCTGCGTCTCTCTGAACTCTTTGTAGAGAAACAGCATTGTCTGTTCCTAGGCCGTGGTACACACTTCCCGATCGCACTGGAAGGTGCACTAAAGTTGAAAGAAATTTCTTATATTCATGCAGAAGGTTATGCGGCGGGTGAGCTGAAGCACGGTCCATTGGCTTTAGTAGATAATGATATGCCAGTAGTAATTCTGGCACCGCAAGATGACATGCTGGATAAACTGAAATCCAATATGGAAGAAGTTCAGGCACGTGGTGGTGAATTATTTGTCTTCGCTGATGAAAATAGCGGCATTAAAGCCAAAGAGCGCCAGCATGTCGTGCATATTCCTGAAGTAAACGCTGTTTTAGCGCCAATTGTTTATTGTATTCCAGTACAGCTACTGTCTTACCATGTGGCAGTCCTGCGTGGTACTGATGTTGACCAGCCACGTAATCTGGCAAAATCAGTAACAGTTGAATAATTCATAAAATTAGCCTGTTATATGAGGATATTGATTACTCTCATATAACAGGTTAACTATATATTTCTTAAATTCTGAATAAATATTTTAATCTTTAATATCCATATAGAATTTGATTTAAATGAATTCTTAACTGTCCTATTTAAAGGGACTTCAATAAATTTATTTACATAGTATCCAATAAAAATACAGATCACATATAAAAATAAAGCAAAATTAAGATTCTGAAAAAAGTAATAGCTTATATATAACTTTGTTCCTATAACCAGTATGAATGGGTGACTCAGATAAATAGAATAAGACGTGTTCCCTAATCTATCTAAAATATTTACAAATTTATGATAATGGTTTTTAAAAAAGCTTTCCAAACCAATCACACCAACCACACATAAAAAGGCTGGCACTCCTCTGTCCAAAGCACGACCAAATCCAGTTTCAAACACATTAAATATATTCTGAAAGAAAATAAATGCAGTTCCTAATAGAATCAGAATAATATTCAGCACAAAGTTTAAATTGCATTCTATATAAATGAGATATGCACAAATACCCAAGGCATACTCCAAAAGAATTACATTAAAAAAGAATACTTTATCTAAATTTAATACCAATATCCCTACAGCAGGTAAAAAGGTTAATACCGCTATTAATGCAATATAATTTATTTTATTTCTAAAAAAATAGAGAGATAAAGCAAAAATGATATAGAAATAAACATCATAACTTAGGGTCCAGCCATTTTGAACAAGGAACTTATGCTCCCCTGGAATTAATAAATAAGAAGCTATAATATTGGTATATCCACCACTCATATTAACGAGTTCAGGGTTATATAAAAAAATACAAAGAGCCACAGTGGTAAAAAACCAATAGAGAGGCAATATTCTTTGCATACGCCCTTTTAAAAATTTTACAGGGGTTATATTTTTTTTAGCTGTCGTTAAACAGATAATGAACCCGGACATTACGAAGAAAATATCAACACCTGGCCCTCTAAATCGATACCATTCTAAGGACAGGATATTATACTGATGAACTTTATTTTCTATATGACTGAGCAAGACAAAACTTGCAGCAATAAATCTCAATATATTAATTGAATATAATTTATTATTAGACATATTTTTCGTCCTTATAATTTTTCTAATACAATACTTTATTTTTCAAATGAAACATTATTTTAATATTATGTAACCAGCTGAATGGTAAAAATCTTTATTTGGGTTAGAATATATTTTTCAATTGTACTCTTAAATAATAAATTATGAAAAAACTTTCTTGTTTCAAAGCTTATGATATTCGCGGCAAGTTAGGTACCGAATTAAATGAAGATATCGCCTACCGCATTGGTCGTGCCTATGGACAGATTTATCAACCCAAAACCGTTGTAGTTGGCTGTGATGTACGCCTTAGCAGTGAAGACTTAAAACAGGCGACCATTCGTGGTTTAAATGATGCAGGTGTCGATGTCCTCGATTTGGGCATGACCGGCACTGAAGAAGTTTACTTTGGTGCATTTCATCTGGATGTTCAAGGTGGCATTGAAATTACTGCCAGTCATAATCCGATGGATTATAACGGAATGAAACTGGTCCGTGAAAATGCCCGTCCGATTAGCGCAGATACCGGCCTTAAAGACATTCAGGCACTGGCTGAAAATAATGAATTCGCTGAAGTTACAAGTAAGGGTACGACAGAAAAATATAATATCCTGCCTGAATTTGTCGAGCACCTGATGAGTTATATTGATCCAGCAAAAATCCGACCAATGAAGCTGGTGGTGAATGCAGGTAATGGTGCAGCGGGTCACGTGATTGATGCAATTGAGATTAAATTTAAAGAACTCAATATTCCAGTCGAATTTATTAAGATTCATCATGAGGCGGATGGTAATTTCCCGAATGGTATTCCTAACCCGATTCTGATTGAAAATCGTGCCAGTACACGTGATGCGGTGATTCAACATTCAGCTGACATGGGTATTGCTTGGGACGGCGATTTTGACCGTTGCTTCCTGTTTGATGAAAAAGGGCAGTTTATTGAAGGCTATTATATTGTCGGTCTACTGGCACAGGCCTTCTTGCTAAAACAGGCTGGCGAAAAAATCGTACATGATCCACGTCTGGTCTGGAATACTTTTGATGTTGTCGAACAATATCAAGGAACAGCTATTCAGTCGAAATCAGGACATGCTTTTATTAAGGATGTCATGCGTGAGCACAACGCAGCCTATGGTGGTGAAATGAGTGCTCATCACTATTTCCGTGATTTTGCTTATTGTGATAGTGGCATGATTCCATGGCTGCTTGCCATCGCGGTTTTATCTGAAACCGGAAAATCACTATCTTCCCTAGTTGAAGAGATGATTGCCAAATTCCCATGTTCGGGTGAAATCAACTTTAAAGTCGCAGATACTCAGGCGACGATCCAAAAAATCTTTGATCATTATGCCGACCAGCAACCAGAAATCGATCAGACAGATGGCGTTAGCCTGAACTTTGGGGCGTGGCGCTTTAATGTTCGTGCTTCCAATACTGAACCTTTACTACGCTTAAATATTGAAAGCCGTCGTGACCAGAACCCTCGTCCAATGCAATCTTATGTAGATGAGCTCACCCAGTTAATTCAGGGATAATTTTAACTATTAGAAAAAACTTTAGAAAAGTCCCCCCTTCAGATTAGACGAACTGTCCATTTTGAAGGGGGCTTTTTATTATGAATATTGAAAATATTGTTTGAGCAGATTTATATCGATATTTGCCTTCACTTTTCTGGCAAATAACATGCCTGATTGTTTCATCTTATCAAAATCAGACTCATCTAGAATTTTGGGATAATCTGGTCCTGACATCCAGTCGATATATCTTAATCCCCCTTCCCATACTTGTTCCTCATATTCCGGATGGTAAATTCTTTCCTGAAAATATGAATTCTGAATAATGGTGTGAAAATATACTTCATCGGCACACAGTGATTTTCTAAAGGCCAAATCATAGCCTTTATTATTTTTTATAAAATCTAAAATATATTGAACCGCCTGATAGCTTAATATAAACCATAAAGATCCTTTATATAGTTTTGGCAATCTTTCTATATTTTGAGTATAGAAACCAAGCCTATGTAAAAGAATAATTAACTTACATTTTATTTTTTCTAAAACTGACTTTTCTTTAATAAAAAAGAAATCTGGATATAAATACTTAATCCGGCTTCTTGGATCTGCTTGAAGTTCATAACCGATATATTCCTGATCACTGCTTAAAAGATATTTTTCTATACTTTCAATAGGCATTAAAGGAATATCATCACCAGACAATAAAGAAAAATACCTGTAGTCAAATTGGCTGGCATAATTTAAAAGTTTTAGAGTGGCCTCAATTTGAGTATAACTACCCCAATGTACATCCACTCTTTCTTTCAAAAATTCTATTTGTGAGCTGCTTGGTAACGATTTTTTTATGTGATCAAGATCTGATTTTTTATCTACATGAATTAAAATTTTACTATTAGGACTTTTAATCAGCTCATTTACAAGATAAACAAGTGGATTAGTTAATTGATGACACATAATCCCATAAATAAAATTCATATTTTATTATCCATATCCATGGGGATTCTGCTTTTGCCATTTCCAGCTATCAGCTAGCATATCCTCCAAACCATACTGTGGTGCCCATCCTAATTCTTCTATTGCACGTTTATTATCTGCAAATGAAGTTGCCACATCACCTTCACGACGTGATACAAATTCAAATGCAATATTTATTCCATTTACTTGTTCAAAAGTATTTTTAACTTGAAGAACTGAACTTCCATTCCCTGTGCCAATATTCCAAGCTCTACATCCTTGAGATGTTAGTCGGTTGTTTAATGCACATAAATGTGCATTAGCTAAATCAACCACATGAATATAATCACGTACTCCAGTCCCATCTACTGTGTCATAGTCATTACCAAAAATAGATAGTTTTTCACGACGACCTACAGCGACTTGAGTCACATAAGGCATTAGATTATTTGGAATCCCTCGTGGATCTTCTCCAATCTGGCCACTTTTATGTGCACCCACCGGGTTAAAATAACGCAATAAGGCAATTGACCAACGTGTATCTGCAATCGCTAGTTTTTCTAGAATCTGTTCTACAATTAATTTAGTATACCCATAATTATTACTTGGCATACCTGTTGGCATTTCTTCATTTAACGGAGAAATATTGGCTTCGTCATAGACAGTTGCAGACGAGCTAAATACCAGTTTAAAAACCTGAGCTCGCTCCATCGCTTGCACCAGGCTAATTGAACCAGCAATATTATTATCAAAATAAGCTAATGGAATTTGTTGACTTTCACCAACTGCTTTTAAACCAGCAAAATGAATCACCGCATCAATGGTATTTTCCTGGAATATTCGATCTAGGATCTGACTGTCTCGAATATCACCTTCGACAAATTTCAGGCTTTTTTGAGCCAACTGCTGGACACGATTTAAAGACTCAACCGAGCTATTGGATAAATTATCCAATACTACGACGTCATGCCCAGTATTTAATAGTTCCAAGCAGGTATGTGAACCAATATAACCTGCTCCACCCGTTACTAAAATTTTATCCATATCTTTCCTAATTCAATTTTAATCAAGCTTTTAGAATTTTAATCAAACCCTGGGTTGAACCATCTAAACCGCTAATATCAGTTTGGTCACCATTCAGTATAGGCAATAACTGATTGGCAATTTCCTTACCTTTTTCTACGCCCCATTGGTCAAATGGATTAATATTCCAAAGCACAGATTGCACGAAAACCTTATGTTCATATAGTGCAATCAACATTCCCAGACTATAAGGATTTAATTCCTGTAATAAAATGGTACTGCTCGGTTGATTACCCTCATATTGTTTATAGGCTGGCAAGCCCTGCAATTCAGTCTGATCCAAGGCATCATTACCAAATGCCAGTAAACGTGATTGTGCCAGACAGTTAGATAAAGCCAAATGATGCTGTTCGATCAAAGCATCAGCATTATCGACGTAGGTATATTGTTGACTGTTATAACGCTTCACTGGGGCGATAAAATCGCAGCTGACTGCTTGAGTACCTTGATGTAACAGCTGGTAGAAGGCATGTTGGGCGTTTGGTCCAACTTCGCCCCAAATAATTGGACAAGTGTCGAGCTGAACTTTTTCACCATTGCGCTGGATGGATTTACCATTAGACTCCATTTCCAGTTGCTGCAAATAAGATGCAAAATATTTCAGACGTCCATCATAAGGCAAGATGGCATGGGTCTGAATATCCAGAAAATTCGTATTCCAGGCACCCAGTAAGCCCATTAATACTGGAATATTCTGTTCCAGAGGCTTGTACTGGAAATGCTGATCCACGGCATAAGCACCAGCAAGCAGTTGTTTAAAACCGTCCACTCCAATACTGAGTGCAATCGGCAAACCAATACACGACCAGAGAGAATAACGCCCACCGACCCAATCCCATAACAACAGCTGGTTTTCGGGTGCAATTCCCCAGGCTGTCATTTTTTCAGGTTTAGTGGATACCCCAATAAAATGATGTTTAACAATAGAAGGATGCTGGCCTAAAGATTTTTCCAGCCATAAACGCACTGTTTGGGCATTGGATAAGGTATCAATCGTTCCAAATGACTTGGAAGAAATAATAAAAAGCGTGGTTTCTGGACGTAACTGATGCAGTAATTCAGATAGCTGACTACCATCCATCGTCGAAACAAAATGTACATTCAGTGGCTTGGCAGATTGATATTTGAAATCCGAGAGCGCATGACTAACCATTAACGGCCCTAAGTCAGATCCCCCCACCCCGATATTCACTACATCCTGAATGACTTCACCGGTAGCGCCACGGCGTTGTCCGGCATGAATCTGCTCGACCAAAGCATACATACGGTCTAGCTGAGCATGAACTTCAGCTGCCAGTTCTTCATGCTGCTGGTCCTCTTTCGGCAAACGTAAGGCCCAGTGCATAGCTGCACGTTGTTCAGTATAGTTAATCGTCTGAGTGGAAAATAAAGACCCGATCCAGGATCTTAGATTTTGTGTTTCTGCCCATTCAATCAGATGCTGCACAGCATCATGATTGACTCTATGTTTGCTATAGTCAAAAACTACCTCCTCAAATTGTACCGAGTATTGATTAAACCGTTCAGGATCTGCTGCAAAGAGTTGGCGTAAATGGATCGATTTCAATTGTTCTTTTACAGAATTCAGCTTTTTATAAGCATTATTGCCATTCTGGTCTGATTTAAGCTGGTCTAACATCAACGTCCCACCCCAATATAGTTAAAACCGCGTGACTTGATATAAGCAGGGTCATAGAGATTACGTCCATCCAGAATCAAAGGATGCTGCATCAACTTGCTGAGATAAGCATAATCCGGGCTACCATACTGTTTCCAGGCCGTGATTAAACACAATGCATCTGCATCTTCTACCGCCTGATACTGGTCTTCACATAAAATTAAATCGCTACGTTGACCATAAATCTGTTCAATATTGGTCAAAGCCTGTGGATCATGCAGTTTCACTGTTGCACCTTGTGCCCACAATGCTGCCAACATGGCATGTACCGGAGATTGCTGGATACTTGGGGTATTTTCCTTAAATGCAGCTCCCCAGATGGCGACTGTTTTCCCTTGCAGGTCTCCACGGAAATAATTCCATAGCTTACGGAATAACAACTCTTTCTGTTGCTCATTGATATCCCACACCTGTTCCAGTAACTGGTTTTTCACCCCTGAATCCGCTACGGCGTGAGTCAGCGTCCGGATATCATGAGAAAAGTTTTCCCCACCAAAGCCCACACCTGGAAATAAATAAGCTGAACCAATACGATTATCTGCCGCCATACCCTGACGGACCTGTTCAATATCAATTCCCAGTTTTTCAGCGACACTCGCCAGATCATTCATATAACTGATCCGGGTAGCCAACATGCCGGAAATACTCAGCTTGGTAAATTCTGCATCCAGAATAGGCATAAACAGATATTGCTGGGCACGAGGGAACAAGGGACGCAACAACTCTCTAACCTTGAGCTGTACATCTGGCTGATCGCAACCCACAATCAGTTGAGTGGCTTGAACGAAACTGCGAATAGCATTTCCTTCCTGAATAATATCTGGAAGATAGACCCAATCATCATTCGGTAAAAGTTGCTGGAATCGCGCTGTACCATGCAAACCAAAGGTGGATGCATTAATCATCAGTTTAGGGTGTGCAAAGCAGGCATGATGAATGGTATTTAACATCTTAAATGCCAGCTGCTCTTCTGTCGCATTAAAACTAAAGAAAAAGACATCCTGATTAAAATTCAGATGCTGAAAATCACAACAGTTTAAAAAACCGGATTCTTCCTGTTTTTGTAATAATAGTTGTAAGGATTCATCCTGAAAGTAAGTTCGAGCAGGCTCACCTGTATTGAAGCTATTACACCATACGACCTGATGGCCACATTCAGCCAATAGAGCTGAAATAACCCCCGAGAATAAGGTTTTTCCTAATACTGCGACTTTCATAATATCCCTTTTTTATTATAAGGCGAGTTCCTGAATCAATGCTTTAAATTCAGCACCGAGTTTAGGATGATCTACGCCATAATGTAATACAGCCTTAAGATAACCAAGCTTGCTACCACAATCAAAGGTTTGACCTTTCATCCGATAAGCTTCGACAACTTCTGTTTGCTGCAATAGTGCAATCGCATCAGTTAGCTGGATTTCATTACCTGCCCCTTTTGGTGTCTGCTCCAGTAAATGCATAATCTTTGCCGGAAGGATATAACGACCTACCACAGATAAATTCGACGGTGCAGTACCAATCGCCGGCTTTTCCACAATCCCTTGCATCACCGTACTTTCACCTTCCGCAGGCGAAGCAGGCACATCCACAATCCCATATTGATCAACCAGATGATCAGGAACTGCCTCAACCATGATTTGTGATGCACGAGACTGTTCATAACGTTGAATCATACGAGACAAGTCATTTTGAGTATCTTGATCCTTAACCAGAACATCTGGTAACAGGACAGCAAAGTCATCATCACCAATCACAGCTTTAGCACAAAGTACCGCATGACCCAGGCCTAAAGGCTGTGGCTGACGTACGCTAATCACACTAACATGAGGGGGTAAAATTTCAGTAACTTCTTTAAGCAAATCGGTTTTATTTTTTTGCTCAAGTGTAGTTTCAAGTTCAAAGTTACGGTCAAAGTAATTTTCAATCGATGCTTTGGAAGAATGCGTCACCAAAATAATTTGCTCAATCCCCGCCGCAATCGCCTCTTTTACCACATATTCAATTGCCGGGCGGTCAACTACCGTCACCATTTCTTTGGGAATGGATTTGCTGGCTGGTAAAAAACGTGTGCCAAGTCCTGCGACAGGGAGAATTGCTTTTTTAATCATTGTATTCAACCTAATTATTTCCAAATTTAATTTACTTTAATTTCCTGACCACGCTGATAACCATCGACATAATGTTCAAGCTGCATTAAAGCCCAATCTACATCACTTTGAGTCGCTGTCAGCACATGCATACGATTAAATACTTCCAGAATTTCAGCTAAAGGATAATGTTTTTCTACCGATCTTAAAATTCGCTTATGTGAAGTAATCTCTGTATTTTCTTGGTCAATTAATAACTCTTCATATAGTTTTTCGCCTGGACGTAGTCCTGTGTATTGAATTTCGATATCACCATCTGGATTTTGACTGTCTTTCACCTTTAAGCCACTCAGTGAAATCATCTGACGAGCAAGATCCTGGATTCGCACTGGCTCTCCCATATCGAGCAGGAATACATCACCACCTGTGCCTAAAGCACCTGCCTGAATGACCAACTGCGAAGCTTCAGGAATCGTCATAAAGAAACGTGTCACTTCAGGATCGGTAACAGTGATAGGTCCACCTTTGGCTATCTGCTGTTTAAATAAGGGAACAACTGAACCGGATGAACCTAAGACATTTCCGAAACGTACAATACTAATTTGGGTTTGATTCTGTGCTTCAGCCATGGCCTGACAATAAAGCTCTGCCATACGTTTGGTCGCACCCATGACATTGGTTGGTCGTACCGCCTTGTCAGTCGAAATCAGCACAAAGGTCTCGACCCCTTTTTTGACTGCAGCATTAACACTAAAGGCAGTCCCTACCGCATTATTTTTTAAGCCGGCCAATGGATTACATTCTACTAAAGGAACATGTTTATAAGCAGCAGCATGATAGACAGTTTGAACACCATATTGCTCAATGACCCGTTCCAGTTTACTTTCATCCACTACCGAACCTAGAATTGGAATAATTTCGCAGCTGGCACTAAGACGTAATTCTTTATCAATACTATATAAAGCAAACTCTGTCAGCTCATAGATAATAAGTTTTACCGGTTGATTTTTAATAATTTGACGGCATAGCTCTGAGCCAATTGAGCCTCCCGCCCCTGTAACCATCACGACTTTATCTTTGATATTTTTTTCTAGTAGCTCTGCCACAGGAGGAACTGGATCACGCCCTAATAGGTCAATAATATCAACTTCCTGAATATCAGAAACTCGAATTTCACCATTGACCAGTTTAGTCAGCCCTGGAATTTCAGTAATTTTTAAATGAGCAGGTTCTAAAAATTTTACGATCTCACTTTTGCGGATACGTCCCACTGAAGGAAGTGCAATCAGAATTTCATCAATACGTAGTTTGGTAAAAGATTTTAATGCAGTTTCTGGTGCATAAACTTGAATTCCCCCAATATTCTGACCGCTCAATGAAGGATTATCATCAATAAACATGACTGGCAAATGCTCATTAGAACGATTTAAAGTTGCTGCAACCTGCTGTCCCGCATAACCTGCCCCATAAATCGCAATCCGTTTTTTCGATACTCCTGCATATAGATATGAACGGACAATAAAGCGGATCAATCCTCGACTAAACCAGACCCAGGCAAACATCATGAAGCCAAACATCAACGGAATAGAAGTAGGAATGAATGCATGTGTGGCATACGCAAGTAAATACAAACCAATGACTGCCAGAACAGTGGCCAGCCCTAATTTGACAATAAAAAATTCATTAAAAGTACGAACAATAAACCGATAAACACCACAAACAAATAAAGCCAATACGGCAATGGCACTAACCCAAACTGTACCAAAAGGAATATTGGGAACGACTTCTGCACCCAGATCGAATTGACGAATGGCATAGCAAAGCCAGATCAGGACGGGAAATATGCAGAAGTCCAAAATAACTAAAAATGTCTGTTTAGCCGCACGTGGAGATTCAACCAAGGGAATTACAATAGATTTCATATATTTTCAGCACATCATATCTTAATTTGAAGAAGTCGTTATTAAGCTTTATGTTCCATAATACTTCCCGCTTCCAGGAAAGTAGATGCAGGAATAATATTATTACTTGCAACTTTGACACCTACACTTAAATGTGCAAAGTTTCCGACTATTACATCATGATCCAGTAAGGTGCCTATATTTAAAATAACACCATCTTGAATAATTGTATTTGCCCCAATAACACACCCAGCCATAATACATACCCCTTGACCAATTTTTACACTAGGAGAAATAACTGTATTAGGATGAATAATCCTGGTTAAAGGGATAGCTAAATCAAGTATTAAGTGGTGCCATTTTTGTCGTACTTGATTATTTCCAACAGCTACGATCGCATCAAAATTATTATGATCTATAGATTCAAGATTCTCAATGTTCGAAATAATACTATAACATCCAACCTGTTTCTGTTCAGGCCAGCGATCATCAACAAAATAAATACATTCCCATTGATCCAAAATTTGAGCAATCTCAGCAATAGATTGACCAAAGCCACCTGCACCTAATATCAGTAAGTTTTTTTTAGGCATCAGGATTTCCTGCTTTTAATCTCACTGCAATGAAAATTAAAGGTAAATATGCAATTAATACACCTATCTCAGGATACGTCCACTGTTGTATCACCGTTAAATACGCTATTGGAAACAACCATAGTAGATTAATTGCTACCACAACCAGAGTCACAGGTGTATGACTATTCCACTTACGCGACAAGATTTGATAGCTATGGCTACGATGTGCATCATACATTTTATAGCCATTTAACACTCGCTTAATAAGGGTATAGGTCGCATCGACCACAAATACACCTAGGCAAATAATCCATGCACAAAACAGCGCCAAGTTTTCTTTCAAGGCAATAAGCGCCAAAATACCTAATGTAAGCCCCAAAAATCCGCTGCAGGCATCGCCCATAAAAATTTTAGCTTTAGGAAAATTCCATAATAGAAAACCAAATACGCAGGCTGCTAATAACCAGAGCATGTCAGAGTTAAGTGAGGTATTTAGTAAAAAATATAAAATTGCCATACTTGCTGTCGTAGTAATAGCTTCGACACTAGCAATCCCATTAATCCCATCCATAAAGTTATACAGATTGAGCAACCACACCAAAAATAATACGGCAATAATATTAGCAAGAAAACCAAGCTGAATACCATTGAAGACCATGACTTCAGCAAACCCACCCAAACTAATTACCACAGCAATCGCAACCAGAAAATGTATGGCTAAACGTAACATGGAGTTGATATGTCCATGGTCATCTAAAAAGCCAAGCAGCGCGATGACAAAACCTGCAGTTATAAGAGTTAAACCGACATGTGCGGTCAGTTGCTGGGTATATATAAGTATAGCCAAAGCTGACAAGTAGCTACATACCACCGCAACACCACCACCTCGTGGTGTAGGTACACTGTGTGAGCTGCGCTCATTAGGATTATCGATGATATTTTTCTTTAAGGCATAGGCTCTCATGAAGCAAGTAAAGCCAAATGTGAGACTAAAGAAAATCAGGAAAAATGAAATTGACATATTTATGACTAAACTTATGCGGAATGAGAGGAATTAAACATTTTTTCTAGACTCGCATCGACAGTATAGGGTGCTGTCCAACCTAAAAGTTGTGTATTTTTAGTGGTATCTACCACCAGTTCTGAACATAAACGTGAAGCCACTGCTTTTTTCCCCACCAAGCTTGCAAGAAAACTGATCAAGCTTTTCGGTATAGGTAACATTAATAATTGGTTATTTTGGTATTTTGCTAATTTTTCAAATAGTTGTTTGACTGAAATGTCATCCTGATCACTGGCTAAAAATACTTCACGGTTGGCATTTGGATGAGTCATACACGTATGAATCAGGTCAGCCAAGTTATAAACACTCACCATACTGCGTTTATTGTTTAAGCAACCAATCGGTAGAGGTAGTTTTTTAGTTGCCAAGTTCACCATACTTTTAAAGTTGGCTTTCACATTAGGCCCATAAATCAAAACCGGACGTATAATGACAACTTCAAACCCTGTTTCTTTAGACAAATCAAGTAATGCCTGTTCTGCTTCATATTTAGATAAGCCATACGGATCATCTGTGTGGACATGATCATTGGGGTGAAAAGCTTGTGTCGTGGTTTGTTCGCCATTTACTTTAATACTACTTAAATAAATAAAACGTTTTACGCCATTTTCTACTGCTTTTTGTGCAAGGTTTAAGGTACCGAGTACATTGGTTTGACGGTATGCTTCGAGTGGAGATGCTGCAGTTTCATCCATGACATGTGCGCGTCCTGCACAATGTATAATGACCTCTACTTGGGAAAGGTCAACACTATCCAAGTTATCATTTAAGTCAAAATTGATATTGCTTATATTAGGATGAGCAAATGTTTGGACATTACGTGTATGTGCTAAAATTGAATAGCCTTTTTCAGCCAAAAACTGAACTAGATATTGGCCTAAGAAACCGCTGCTGCCTGTAACAAGTATTTTAGTTTGCATGCTGACTCTGCACTAAGTTTTCATAAATATTTATCTGTGTTTTTACGACTTGCTCTATATCAAATTTTTGTACTGCTAAAGCACGTGCATTGTGACTAAACTCTAAACATAATTCATCATTAGTGATTAATTTCTCAATCGCATTTGCTAAGCTATGTTCATCTTTTACCTGTACAAGAAAACCTGTCTTGCCATTTTCTATGGCTTCACGGCAACCTGGCACATCTGTAGTTACAATGGGCCGGCCTAAAGCCTGAGCTTCTAATAATACTTTTGGCATTCCTTCTCGATATGAAGGTAAAACGACTACGGTGGCTTGGCTCAAAACTTCAGACATATTACTTTGATGCCCCCACCACTCCAAGTCTCCTTTTTTTACCCATTCATTTAACTCTTTTTTAGTTAATGAAGTAGGATTATCAGGATCAATACCGCCTACTAAAACAAATCTTACATCAGGATATTTATCTTTCAATAACCGGGCACTTTTATGAAATTCATACACACCTTTATCTGCAAGTAAACGGCAAGCCATGAGCACTATTTTATTTTTTAAAGGTATGGGCTGAAAATCAAATTGTTTTAAATCTACACCTGAACCCGGAATAAGTACGGTTTGCGATTCAGGAATAGCTACATATTGTCGTAATATCCTTAAGTCATCCAAATTCTGTACTATAACTGTTTTATTTTTTGCACTAAGTGCAAGGCGATACAAAGGAATAATGCCTAAACGCAAGATTTTGGCTTTTAGCATGGTATTGGTAAAAATAAAACCCAGTCCTGAAATTGCATACACAATAGAAGGAACTTTAGCCAAAATTGAAGCCAAACCGCCAATCAGTACAGGTTTAATTGTGACTAAATGCACTACATCAGGTTTAATTTTCTTTAATTTATTTTTTAAATCAAAAAGTAATTTAAAAGAACTAAACGGGTTAATAGATCCTCTCTCTAAATTAATAGGATGTACTTTCAAACCTAACGATTTTAGGTAATCCATCTTTCCAGTATCTTTTGTAAAGATATGAACTTCATGACCTTGTTTCAAAACTTCAAGTGCAATAGGCAGTCTATGGGAGATAAAAAACCAATCTACATTCACAATATAAACAATTTTCAAGTTAAGTACTCCAAACAGCTTTATATTGCTCGCTGACTTTTTCGATACTGAAATTCTGCTCTACCCGTTCACGGGTTGCTTGTTTTAAGGCTTGTTTTTCTGCTTGGGATTTTTGGGCATATTGCAAAATAGCATCCGCGAGAGCTTGGGGATTTCTTGGTGGAACAATCGCCCCTAAATCTTGCACAATGTATTTGGCATCCCCTACATCAGTACTGATACACGGTAAACCTGAAGCCATCGCTTCCACCAACACATTCGGGAAGCCCTCAGTAATCGACGTCATTAAAAAAACATCAATCGATTGATAAAACGCAGGCATATCGGAGACTTGAGCAAGGAGCTGTACTTTTTGGCTATCTAATTGATACTGCTCAAATAAGGCCTTGACTTCCTTGTTATTAAAACTTGCCCCACTACCGGCAATTTTAAAAATAATATTTTCATTTTTCAGCAAATCCATGGTCTCAAACAGATACGGATAACCTTTTGCAGGGTGATAACGTCCTGCAAAACCAATCACAGTTGGTTCATACAGTTGTGTATTGGGTTGAAACTTATCAAGAAAAACACCATTGGCAATCACATATTGATGAGCATTTTCAAAGCCAAAGTCACTATGTTGTTGTTTAGATGAATGTGCACAGTAAATAATGGCACTTGGCTGTTTGGATAAAATCTTACTTAGACCAAGAGCAATTTTCGTACTAATCGATTCATCTTTTGGTGATGCAAGTGAATGATGAATGCCCCATACCACCCTTGGCTTTTGCGCCAAGCCGATAACACTAAAGCTAGTGAGTACATTGGCATGATACATCCAACATTGTACAGTTTTTGGTTGTAAATTTTTCAGTAACGTACGCAGCTTTTTAATCACTCCAAACGTATTCAGTCCGTTCCAACCCAAAGCATAGTGTGACTGACAACGATCTAGCGTACTTTGATACACCTTAGAGGTTTTCATCAAACTGATGATCACGTGCTGGTACTGACCTTCGGTATATTGAATCAAACGTCCCAGCATCATCTCAGCACCACCAACACCGGCAAAGTTGCTGATCACATGCACCATTAAGGGTTTATTCATGAGGTTGACTCCATGATGCGTAAATACTGTTTCAGCACGGTTTGTTTATGGAACTGCTGAATATGGGCTTCAAAATCAACATGAGAAAACTTCACATAATCGGCAAAAATCGCCTGATGCATTGCTTGAGTTAGCCCTGCCTGATCATTGCATTCGACCAATAAGCCAAACTTGGCATCATCTAAAATTTCCATTGGGCCACTTGGGCAATTGGTACTGACTACTTTCACTTTCGATGCCAAGGCTTGAATCAGCACCCCAGGTAAACCCTCCCAATTGGAGCTCAGTACAAACAGTGATACATACTTAAAATAGGCATAGGGATTCGAATCAAAACCGGGTAAATCCACCACTTCAGTTAAACTGAGTTCAGCGATTAAAGCCTCAAACTCAGTACGTAGTTCACCTTCACCCAAGATAATGAGTCGCGTATCAGGATGCTGATCATGCAAAGCTTTAAAAGAGCGAATCAGAAAACCAAAGTTCTTGGCTTCAGTCAAACGCCCCACCGCTAAAATGACTTTATTGTTCTCATTAAAAAATTGGTGTGCTACAGGCATTTTGAGTTTTTCAAAATAGGCATCATCCAGCACAGGGTTATAAATCGTGACGAGGTTATTTTTCTTATAACCATAATAGTCACGAAAATCCGCTTCCACACCTTTAGATACGCAAACCACTTGCTGTGCTAATGGATAAGTCCAATTCACTAAAGTTTTCAGTACAAACTTAGCGATGCCTTGTAACTTCATGTTTTTCGACGGCGTGGAAACTTCACGGAAAATTAATCGTGTATTTACGCCTGCTAATTTTTTGGCAATACCTGCAACAATATTGGTATGCGTTTGGGTTGCGACTAAGCAATCATAGTGCTCAGTTCTCATCTTTATTTTCAACGGTGTGATACTCTTCATCACCCGACCACAATTCAAATTTACCAATTCAACCTTCGAGCTGATTTCCGGCAACAACGTAGCCTTTTCACCATTTAGGTCACACACGAGTAAATGAATATTTAAACCATATTCAGCAAAACTATTGGCGAGTTGAATAACCGTACGTTCTGCACCGCCACCACCTAAGCTAGGTAAGAAAAAAACTACTTTATGTATCTTCAACATTCCAACTCAATAAACTTAATACAATAAAACTAAAAAATGGAATTAGAATAAGGTAAAATTCCACCATAACCAAAATTATATAATAAAATAAAATAACTAAATAATAATATTAATGATAAATAAAATATTTTCATCTCCCTACCCTTTAACAACTCAATAAAATAAGGATAAAAAATTATTTGATATATTGAAAAATAAATTAATAATCTTACACCATAAGGTACCCTTATTATTAAATTCATGATTATAGTAAATAATAAAATATACTTAAAATAATTATCAATTTTTCTAAATGGCATCATCAATGCAAAAATAAAGGAATTGAATAAAATTAAATATAAAGCGTTCCCTAGAATATTTCCAGAATTCTCATCTCTAATATAACTAAAATCCTCAATAACAAACCTATCCAAAATTAAATAAATAAAATCATAGCCAAACAAACCAATAAAAAAAGATAAAATGATTAGAAAAATATAATTTATTTTCTTGAGATTAATAAAATCCCAAAAAACAAACAAAATAGCAACTAAAGATGAAATATGAAAAAGAGATGACAATAAAACAAAAGATATAAAAACTAAATACTGCTTTCTTAAGAGGTAAAAAAATGAAAAACAAATAATACTAGCAGCCAGCATTTGTCTAGATATATTAAAACTCAAAAAATAAAAATATAAATTATAATATAAAAAAATTGTTAACATTGGATTAGGGCTATTTTTTACTGCAACTGTAAAAACAAATGCTAGAGTAATGAATGATACTAAAAATAATAAACTTTGGAATCCGAGACCAAAGTATAGAGTAAGCTCATTAAGAAAGACCCAACCTGGTTCAATATGTTCTTTAACCCAATAAATACCATTTTCCAAGTTATTAAAAGTCGTCTCATAATTATATGTATCAGTTCCAACACTAACATCTCTAAAAGCAGAAAGAATAAATAAAACAATAAAACTAATTAAGAGATATACATTCTGCTTTTCTTTAGGTAATAAAGTGCCTAATAAGAGCAGAAAAGAAATACTTAGAAATAGAAGCACAAGATCACCCTAAGAAAAATTTATATTATTTTTTTATCAAATTTTCAATTACCCATTGTTGAGGATTAAAATGACCTTCATACCAGTCCATATTACTATCCCAATAACCAGGACAACTATCATAAGCTGAAATAGCAAATCCATAACTAATTTCTACAATAAGGGGTTTATCATCATGAATTACAAAATCAAAAGCAGTACATGCTGACTCAATTTTACTATTAACTTCAAATGCTAATTTGATACAATTTTCATTAATTTCATTTTTATCGTAAATAATATTACCACTTCCTGAGGCACGAAAGTCATTCTCTCTAACCATTCGCTTAATTGCAAAAGCCTTATCACCTATCACAATTACCCTTATGTCAGAATCGTTGTTTGAAATAAATTCTTGAAAATAGATATAACCTTTTTCTACAGGCTGTTGTTTAGAAAATTCAGGAACAATAAAAACTCGAGCAAACCCTTTTAGAACACCAAGAAAAGTATCTTTTCCATTTTTAAATTTATTAAATCTTTCCTTAAAGTATCCTAAACGATCAAATTGAGCAAAACCACAACCAAATGCCGTATTAATTAGTGCTATAGCTTGTGAATAACTTCTAACCAGCTTTACATTTGAAGCTCCAGCACCACCTTTAAGTTTAAAAACTTTTGGATAAGTAGTTTCTTTAGCCCAATTTAAAGCTTGTTGCTTGTCATAAAATACATAGCTTGGAACTAAAGGTGCATTAATTGCTTCTAGCAAATATTTTTGAGCAACTTTGTCATCAAAATGCCAACCGGTTTTAAAATCAGGAAATACTTTTATTCCAGCATGCTCTAATGCAAACAAGATTTTTTTAGCAGCTGTCACATCTTTAAAATCGGCATGATGATGATGCCACATAAATGCATCACAGTCTTTCAAGTGTTCAATGATATCACTATGAAAAGCATCTACAATTTTAAAGTCAATACTATTTTCTTGACAAAACTGAATCCAACGATCTGAAAAACTATTATTTCGATGATGTATACCAATTTTCATTTATTTAAATAATCCTTTAGAATTTCTTTAGACACATCACTATGAGCTTCACATCTAATTAAATTTAAATAAAGAGCTAAACCGACTTTATTTATTAACTTAATTTTCAACTTAAAAAGAATAGCTGATATCACTTTAGATCTAATGAAGCTTAGAGGAGATAAATAATTCAAATACATTCTTGATTTGGACTGAGTAAACTCCTTCCATTCTTTAAACAAAATTGCATCATTAATGATTTTTTGATTTAAACTATTAATCTTTACAAACACATTTTCTTTTTCAGAGCCTTGTAACAAACATATACTAAAATTTTCTTTAGTCTGTTTTACAGGGTACAAACGAGATTCAAGAATCCCATTGTTAATTTCAACACCTAAAACCAATCCCTCATACCATTCTTCATTGACATTTTTTTTAGTAAATAAAAAATTCCCTAAACTATAATATATTGGTTTTCCATTATATATCTCAAAACCGCTCATACAATGAGTATGATGACCTACCACTAGATCTGCGCCTTGTTCTATATAAAATCGATATTGCTCTCGTATCCTAGGACTAGGTAAATTATAGTATTCATGTCCCCCATGAATAATTACAAATACAAAATCATAATTTTCCCTTGCTTCTTGAATCTTTCTAATATCTTTTATAAAATTCATACCATTAGCACCAGCATTATTTTCACCAGCACTTGACCATTCATTTTCAGCAATATTTATTAAAGCAATTTTTCCTTCAATAGTATTTAATATTTTAGTCTCTGAAGCTTCCTTTAAATTCTTACCTGCACCCATTATATTTATATCGTTATTCTTACAAAAATCAATAGTATCTAAAACACCTTGTTCACTATAATCTTTAATATGATTATTTGCTAAAGCAATAATATTAATGTTTAATTTTTTTAAAACTCCTAAAGTGGAATTTTTATTTGCTTTCAAATGAGGCCCTGTTTTTATAATTTTATTTTCACTTTGCGTAACAGGTGCTTCTAAATTCACAATATTAAAATCAGAACTTTCAAATAATTTTACAAGCTGTAAATCAATATTTTTTTCAGGATCATATTCCTGATTAACAACTAAATCACCAGTAATTAGAAAACGCATAGTAATTAATTCCTTAAAAGTTTGATTAATGAAATATTTTTCACATGTTTCCTTAATAACAAGAAAAAATTTCTAAAGTTTCTTCTTGTTATAAAATCACGCAATGATTTAATGACTTGATCCTCATAATATAATTTTTCTTCATTTGTAGTTGAAACTGAAAAATCATAAAGATAAACTCGACTTTTATTAATATCAAAAGATAATGAACTTCGATTTTCAGCTTCTATTCGATATGTAGCTGTAACTACAGAACTTTTTATTATACAATATTTACGTGCTAATCTAGCCCATAAATCTAAATCTTCCCCACGATTTAGATTTATATTAAAACCACCAACATCAAGAAAACATTGAGCATGTACAACTACAATACTTGTCCATAATAAATTTTCTTTTATTGCTTCTTTAAAATAATTCTCTATTTTAAAAATTGGACTTTTTCTTTCATGCTTAAACATTTTTCGTTTATCAGAAAACTCAAATGAAGTAACATAAACCTTATTCTCTGGGAAAACCTTCATCATTTTAACAATTTCTTCCAAATGATTAGGTTCCCACAGATCGTCTCCATCCAAAAAAGCGATCCATTCATAGCTCGCTTCTTTTATACCTCGATTTCTTGCAGCAGAAACACCCTGATTTTCTTGATGTATTAGTCGAATTCTTTCATCACTTATAGATTTTACAGCATCAACACTACTATCAGTAGATCCATCATCAATTATCACTATTTCGAAATTCTGATAACTTTGATTCAAGACAGATTGTATAGTGTTTTGGATACTAAGTTCTTTATTGTATAAGGGGATTACTACAGAAAACATGTTAAATATCTATACCTATAAAATTTAATTCAGACTTCTTTACCATATCTTGAATATTTGATGGAAAAATATAACTAGAATTTTGACTAAGAACATCTAAAATCGTATTAACTTTTCTAAAAATATCATAATCATTATCATATAAGCGATAATCTATATTATGCCCTACATCATCAAGAAAATCTGAGCATTTTATATGATATTCATTTAACATAAATGGTGTATTTGAAAAACATGCAAAAATTGCAGCATGTAATCGTGTAGAGATAACGAAATCACATTTTGAAATTTCACTCCAAATATAGTATGTATTTTTACTATACTCTATTATTTCATAACTTTTAGGCTGTACTTTAGATATAGTTTCTCTTGTCAAGTTTAAGTCACCAACTTTATTACTTCCATTTATAATAAAGAATTTAAAATGAATATCTTCTTTTAAGTCTAATAGTTTTATTAGCTCTACAGTTTTGTTATTTCTCTCTTTCTCTTTTTCTATATTAGCTCCTGTTATACTTTCTACAGGGCATACACTTATTCCTATAGTTTTCATACTATTTTTCATAATTGTTTTTTCATTATTTCCATAAATTTCTGGTAATAGAGCAGCTAAATCAAAAGAATTAATTGGTTTATATGGCAAGTTTAACTGTTTCACAAAATCATATGATCTTTGATCGCGCACTGCTAAAAAATCTATATTTTTTAGATATTCAATTACAGCTTTTTCATCTCTACTAGTTTTAAAAGGACCAATTGATACACCGATTCCACCAATTTTTATTTTTGAGCCATTTCGTTTTTCATTTAATGCTAATTGTTTAATATTATTTTTTTGTAAGGCACTATGTATAGTTGATCCACCAGCAGATATTAAATAATTCGTATTCGAAATTAATAATTTATTTTGACTACTATATGTGCAAGGAAAACTAAAAGGATAGCCGTTTACTCCACTAATTTCTGGTAAATTTTTTTTAATTGCTAAAAACCTATTATTAGTCTTATGCCAATATTTTCTGGCGCCCCAATCTGCAACTACTACAAAAGCATCATCACCTGTATTTAACTGTCCATAATAACCTGTAAACAACATTTCAGACTCAAATACTTTATTAAACATTTCCATATCCTTTTTCTAAAAAATAACAATTAAACATAAATTTTATCCCTTTCTAATGTTTTTAATAGTTTCCAATAGCTCTTTATCAAGAACACTTAAAATCAGATAATAGATAAGGAAAAATAAAAAAATATATACAAAAACACTAATAAAATCAAAGTGAGCAATATAGTTAAAATTATATTTTACATAATATAGTAACAAAAAAACAAACCCACCTAGCATATACAATAATAATGTATCTTTTAATTGTTCTTTTATTGAATATGAAATTAAACTCCCACTAAAATACATATTAATTATAAACGATATATATGAAAAAACTGTTAATGAAATTACTAAACCAATTACTTGAAAATTTAACCCAATAATAAGCAATGCAATCCCTATAAACTTTTTAAGAATCTCAATTCGTAAAAAAATATCACTCCTACCTTTAACTTTTAAAATATTTAAATTATATGAACTTAAAGGCCTCACAATAGAGGCAAGTGCTAAAATCTGGAAATATGGTACTGCTGGTAACCACTTCTCACCAAATAAAAACCTAAATCCTTCTTCCGCCATTAAAATCAATCCCAACATTAAAGGAACAATTAAAATAAGCACTAATTTCATAGTAATTTTATAAGCAAATTTCAATGCATCATCATTATTCATTTTAGCAAAAAGAGGATAGGTCACTTTACCAACAACAGTACTTATTTGCTGAACAGGAAAAAGACGCAATGTCTCTGCCTGATGAAAAAAGCCTACTGCAGCAGGTGAATAAAGCTTTCCTATTGCTATGCGATAAGCATCATTAAAAATAACATCTATCAGGCTCGCTAAGGTTAATTTATAACCAAAATTAAAATGATATTTAAACCTTTCAAAGTTAAATATTAATGAAGGTCTCCACTTCATAAACACTAAAGTTTGTACTGTAAAACTTATGGCCTGTATTAGATTTAACCATACTAAACTCCATACGCCATACCCCTGATATGCCATACTTATACCAACTATACCTGCCATGACTGTTGATGGAATTTGCAGCTTCATTTGAAGTTTAAAATTCATCTCTTTAGTAAGTTTAGCCATATGTACTGCAACTAAGGCACGAATCACAAAAGTAAGTGAAAGTATTCTAATAATATTAGTTAAAATTTCCTGATTATAAAATAATGCTATATATGGAGCTGCTATAAAGATGACCCCATATACACCTAGGCTCATAATTATGTTAGTTATAAAAACAGTAGAGTAATCTAGTTGATCAGGATTTTTAGTTCTAATAATAGAACTCGTCATCCCTCCATCCATAAGTGCCTGACCTATAGACATAAAAACAACTACCATAGCAACAAGTCCAAACATCTCAGGCATTAATAATCTTGCTAAAATAATCTGAACTGCAAAATTAATAACTTGTACACTAAACTGCTGTACAAATGTCCACTTGATCCCTGCTATGGCTTGTTTTTTTAAACTCATCTATGTTCTATCACTTTAAAAACTCTGTATACCATGGCATTGCTTGATCAATTCCTTGTGAAATTACAAATTCTGGCTGATAACCTAATAAGCTTTTAATCTTTTCAATACTTGCCTGTGAATGTCGAACATCCCCAGCACGGAAATCACGATATACAGGCTCTTTCGTATATGTCACACCATTTTCATTTAAAGCAGCTTTAATAGCATTAAATAAATCATTTAGCGTAGTGCGATCCCCCACTGCCACATTATAAACCTGATTTTTAGCTTCATCATTTTGCGTAGTAGCTGCCAGAATATTGGCCTGAACCGTATTCTCAATAAAACAGAAATCACGACTGGTTTCACCATCACCATTAATGAACACATCATCACCGGCAATCATGGCTGCAGTCCATTTTGGAATCACGGCTGCATAGGCACCGTTCGGATCCTGACGCTTACCAAAGACATTAAAGTAGCGCAAACCAATTGTTTTAAAGCCATAAGTGCGTGCAAAGACTTCAGCATAAAGCTCATTTACATATTTAGTAACCGCATAAGGCGAAAGTGGCTTACCGATATTCTCTTCGACTTTAGGTAGTGCTGGATGGTCGCCATAAGTTGAACTGCTGGCGGCATAGGTAAAACTTTTGACTTCTGCATCACGTGCAGCTGTCAGCATATTTAAAAAGCCGGTAATATTGGCTGCATTAGTCGTAATCGGGTCAGCAATTGAACGTGGTACTGAACCTAGTGCTGCTTCATGCAAGACATAGTCCACACCCGCACAGGCTTTTTGACAATCTTCAAAATTACGGATATCCCCTTCGTAAAATTTAAAGTTTGCCCATTGTTCAGGTGTCACCAGACTCTGCACTTCATCCAAGTTATGCTGATGCCCTGTAGCAAAGTTATCCAATCCAACTACCGTCTGATCAAGCTTTAATAAGGTTTCCAGTAAATTTGAGCCAATAAAGCCTGCTACACCCGTTACCAGCCAGGTTTTTGGGTGCTGCTTTAATTGCTCACATACAGTTTGATATTGGCTCATTCTTATAGCTTCCTTAATAAATCATAGACGCAGGTCAGATTCAGACTGATCCAGCACATATTTTAAATCATATAAAATATGCTCTGGCTTGCCTAAGGCACGAATCTCTGCGGCACCCATGGCTTTAAACTGCTCATGTGCTACTGCCAGAATCACTGCATCATATTGACCTTGCTCTAAACTCTTGACCGGAGTAATCGCATATTCATGCTCTGCTTCAGCCGCATCGACCCAAGGGTCATACACATCTGCCTGAATATGGTATTCCTGTAACTCATGCACGATATCGATGATCTTGGTATTACGAATATCCGGACAGTTTTCTTTAAAGCTAAGACCTAGTACTAAAACCTTGGCGCCTTCAACTTGGATTTTTTTCTTGATCATGGCTTTGACCAATTGGGTCACTACATAAGCCCCCATCCCGTCATTCAGGCGACGACCTGCCAGAATGATTTCTGGATGATAGCCAATCGCTTGCGCTTTATGGGTCAGATAGTATGGATCCACCCCAATACAATGCCCACCGACTAAACCTGGGCGGAAAGGTAAGAAATTCCACTTGGTACCTGCAGCTTGTAATACTGCTTCAGTATCAATTCCCATCTTATTAAAAATTACTGCCAACTCATTAATTAAAGCAATATTGACATCACGTTGGGTATTTTCAATGACTTTTGCAGCTTCAGCTACTTTAATACTGGTTGCTTTATGCGTACCTGCTTCAATAATCAAATTATATACTTGATCAACGAACTCAGCGACTTCAGGAGTTGAGCCTGAGGTGATTTTTAGAATATTAGTCACACGGTGAAGCTTATCACCTGGGTTAATTCGCTCTGGACTATAACCTGCAAAAAAATCCTGATTAAATTTCAGATCAGATACCTGTTCTAAAACAGGAATACAAGTTTCCTCAGTTGCACCAGGATACACTGTGGACTCATATACAACCACATCACCTTTTTTGAGTACTTTACCAATACTTGTTGATGCTTTTACTAATGGTGTTAAATCAGGCTGTTTAAATTCATCAATTGGTGTGGGAACAGTGACAATAAAAAAATTACAATTTTTTAAATCTTCTAAATTAGCAGAATAGCTTAAATGAATAGCTTGTTTGAGTTCTTCTGGAGATACTTCTAATGTATGATCTTGGCCATTTCTAAGTTCATCAATTCGTTTTTGATAAATATCAAAACCCACTACTGGTACTTTTTTCCCAAATTCTACTGCAAGTGGCAAACCTACATAACCTAAACCAATCACCGCAATTTTTAAATCTGCAATAGATAGCATGTCAACGCCTTATTTATACTGTGCTTATAGAGATTAAATCTTCCGGCACGAATAGTATCAGAAAACGATATAATTTCTATTATGATTTGTGCTCAAATAACTTAAATTATAAAGTAATGTATATTTTTTGTGAAAATTTGGTATTTTATTTATTATAATTATTGTTTCTTATAAACTTGATTTTTCCCTTTTAAAAAAGCTGTTAATAAGTTACAAATTGTTATGTATATAACTGGTAACTTCGGTAGAATAACTTCAATTTGAATGAATCTAAAAATTAATATTTAGGAAAGCCTGTGCGACACTTTCGATTAGCTGTTTTATTGGCAGGTGGTATCACCACTACAGGGTGTGCAATCACCTCTGGTTTACAAACAAATGACTTACCTAGTGAGGGTGTTTATCAAACTGATCTCGGCACTACAGTAAATGTCATTAAGCTAGATCAAGAATCAATTATGGCTGCTCAGCCTGCTGTACATAATATTCAACAAGAATATGCTCATCTTTTTAGTACATCACACCGCAGCTATCAGTTGAGTCCAGGTGATATTTTATCTATTTATTTATGGGCTTATCCAGAACTTACTTCTCCAAGTAATAGTGTTAATAGCGACCAGTCTGCACAAGCGAATGGCTTCCAGATCGATTCAGATGGCTATATTCATTTTCCAATTATTGGACGCTATCAAGCTTCAGGAAAATCAGTAGCCCAGGTCAATCGTGAATTACGTAGTCAGTTATCACGTTACTTAAAGACTCCGGATGTCATCGTTCGGGTATTATCATATCAAGGTAAAAGATATTCGGTTCAGGGCAATGTTGTAAAAGGTGGCCAGTTTTATCTCAACGACCAACCTGTGAGCGTTTATACAGCATTAGGAATGGCAGGTGGTATCAATCCTGAGCAAGGCGATAATACTTCTATTACGTTAGTTCGTGAAGGACGTTCCTATAGTTTGAATACCTTAGAATTAGAAAAAGCAGGATTCTCTCTACATAATTTATTAATACAGCCTAATGACACCCTATATGTCAATAATCGTGAGAATCAAAAAATTTACGTTATGGGTGAGTCAGGTAAAAACCAGTCACTACCTATACGCGACCAAGGCATGAGTCTTAGCGATGTTATTGGGGAAAGCTTGGGATTAAATCCACTTTCTGCGAGTCGCAGTAAAATCTATGTAGTACGAAGTAATGTAAATTCTCCAATGACAGAAATATATCATATGGATCTCAGTAATATTGGGGACTTTGGCCTAGCAAATCAGTTTAAAATGCGTAGCAATGATATTGTTTATGTAGATGCTTCAGGTCTTACACGCTGGCAACGTGTAGTTAACCAGGTTATTCCTTTCTCAAATGCATTGTATAATTTAGATCGTTTGGGGAACTAATGAAAATTAACAATATTTTAGTGGTCTGTATTGGTAATATTTGTCGTAGCCCAATGGCAGAATATTTTTTAAAACAGGAATATCCTCATTTAAATATTGAATCTGCAGGTATTTCTGGTTTAATTGGTCATGCAGCTGATGAAAAAGCGAGTCTATGTATGCAACGCTTTGGAATTGATATGAGTCCTCATGTTGCAAAAAAACTGAATGCAGAACTCATTAAAAAAGCCGACCTGATATTAGTTATGAGCCAAAATCAGCAAAAACATATAGAACAAACCTGGCCTTTTGCTAAAGGTAAAACCTTTAGACTGGGGCATTGGCAAAGTAAAAATATTGCCGATCCTTATCAGCATGATCAAACAGTCTTTGATGAAACTTGTAGATTGATTCAAGACTGCATTACTGACTGGAAAAAATATATTTAAGTTTTTTAATATTTTCACTTTTTGATATTTAAATTATGAGCCAAACTGCCAATACCGAAGATACTATTGATCTGAAGGAATTATTTTTTTCCTTAATTGCTCAATGGAAACTGATCACGATCTGTATATTATTGAGTTTAATTGCAGCTTTATTATATCTAAGGATCACTCCAGATACCTATAACGTAGATGCCCTGGTACAAGTCGAAGATAGTAAAGGAGCATCAGCAGCTTTATTAGGTGATCTTTCTAATATGATTGAGCAAAAATCTCCGGCTCAAGCTGAAATCGAGATTTTAAAATCACGTCTTGTGCTTGGTTCAGTAATTAACCAGTTAAACTTAGACCTTGTAATTTCTGGTACTGAAGATTCGATCTGGAATCGATTATTAAAAAATCATAATTATGATATCCAATATACGACAAAATCAGTACTCTTCAAAGATAATGAGCAAAGTTTTGATGTAAGACAGTTTAATATTCCAAACTATTATAAAAACAAAAATCTGTTATTAAGTTTTGATGATAATAAATATAATTTAACTGATGCAGCAACAAATGACATTATATTTACTGCTCCTTTAAACCAAACCAGTCAAATTCAATCAAGATATGGTCTTTGGAAAGTCGCCATTTATAGCAAAGATCTCTTAGATTCTACTTATAATATTAAAAAGCTGACGTTACCTGCAGCAGTGCAACGCATACTTAATAATTATTCAGTGGCTGAAAAAGGTAAAATGACGGGTGTACTTGGATTAAATTATCAGGGCCAAGATAAACAGCATATTACTCAAGTATTGAATGCCATCTTAACAGCCTATAGCCAGCAAAATATTGAACGTCGTTCAGCTGAATCTGCCCAAACATTGAAGTTTCTAGATGAACAACTCCCTGAGTTGAGCCAACAGCTAGATCAGGTAGAACGTGAATTTAACCAGTTCCGTCAGCAATATAATACTGTAGACTTAACTAAAGAATCAGAACTGTATTTGACTCAAAGTATCGCTCTAGAAACACAAAAAGCTGAACTTGAACTTAAAGTTGCTGAAGCTTCTGCACGTTATACTGAAGAACATCCAGTAATGGAACAAATGAATGCTCAACTTGGTGCAATTAATAGCAAAATTGCAGCATTGGGTAATACTTTAAAGCAGCTTCCTGATTTACAGCGTCGTTACTTACAACTTTATCGTGAGGTTGAAGTTAAACAACAGTTATATACCGGATTACTTAATACTTATCAACAACTTCGCATCGCTAAAGCCGGTGAAATTGGTAATGTACGTATTGTTGATACTGCCGTAGAACCAATTGAACCGATTAAACCAAAGAAATTACAAATTATAATTTTATCTATTTTCTTAGGCGGTTTTTTAGGAACATTACTTGCTTTATTGCGCAATATGATGCGTTCAGGAATCAAGGATTCAGCGCAAATTGAAAGAGAGTTAGATCTGCCTGTATATGCAACAGTTCCTCGATCTCCTCTCCAAGAAAGTCGCGTCAATTTACTGAAAAAGAAAAAGAGCATCCCTATTCTTGCGGTTAAGGATAGTAGTGATATTGCAATTGAAAGCTTACGCAGTATGCGTACTGCAATCCATTTTGCTTTGAGTAATGCCAAAAATAATATTATTGCACTTTCGGGTCCGGCCCCTGAAATTGGTAAATCATTTATTACTACCAACCTAGCAACTATTTTGGCTCAAAGCGGAAGCCGCGTATTAGTGATTGATGGTGATTTACGTCGTGGTTATTTAAATAAATATTTTAATAAAGAAGTACAACCAGGTTTATCCGAACTATTAAATCATCAAAATAGCTATGAAGATGTAGTTCAAAACTCACAGGTTGATAACTTGTTCTTTGTTACTCGAGGTAAAAGTCCAGTAAATCCATCTGAATTACTCAGTACAGATAAGTTCAAAGTTTTTCTCGAGCAAGCTTCAGCTAGTTTTGATTACGTATTGATTGATACTCCGCCAATATTAGCCGTAACCGATGGTATCATCATTGCACAATATGCTGGTGTAAATCTATTAATTGCACGTCATGGTAAAACACAAATTAAAGAACTTGAAATTACTGTCACTCGTTTTGAACAGGCTAATGTGAAAGTTAATGGTGCTATTCTGAATGATGTACAAAAAGGGCCAGGTAATGGTTATAGGTACGGATATAACTATGCGTATGCTTATAAGGCTTCAAAAGATGGTGATTAAGATAAATTTAATTCATAGCAATTAAATTTGTCTTAAATATAAAGATAACCTCATTGTTATCATAAAGCTTCAAACTAAGGTAGAGTAATCAAATTAGTTTGAAGCTTTTTATATTTATCCTACTATGAAGTTAGTTATAGTCTTATAATGACTGATAAAATTAAAAATAATTATTTAATATAACCCGAATCCTGCTTAAGCCGATGACTTCATAATTTGAATTGTTGGCTTATTTTTATGGATCAGTTGATATGCACACAAGGACGCGTAAATCCCTCCTAGAAATCCATGAACACTACGTGCTTTG
>NZ_VPEG01000165.1:0-1249 GCF_013417275.1 Acinetobacter sp. YH16038
GAGACCTTTGCACGAAACAGCCCCTTTGCTCGAGGCATACCACCAAACCGAAAAAAAACAAAGAATGGCAATGAAATAAGCAAAACAATGGCTAAATCATGGATAAAATCTCCAAATGGTTGTTAAATTTGTGTCTATTGGCTGAGCTTACTAACCAACAGACACAATAACCCTAGGCGAGTCCGTATTTTCGTTTCAAGCTTAGGGCAGTTTTTAAATTATGCACCATGCTTGCAAGCAAAGTGCTGGTATGAAATTGCATTAACCCTAAATGACGAGCTTTGCTCATCCCATAATGCAGTTTAAAATGTCCAAAGACCCGCTCAACGGTGTTTCTAGTTTGGCTCTTTTGGGTATTATTGCGTTTTTGCTGTTCGGTTAAGGGTGTATTGCGCCATGCTCTATCATGAATATGATTTTTTATCGGTGGTTCATGCTCGGCAAGGTAGTCATCATGGGCTTGGCTTTTATACGCACTGTCAGCATACACGGCTGATTCATCATCTGTTAACAGCGTGGTAAAACATTGGGAATCATGGACATTGGCAGGGGTAGTTTCAACCTTTTTGACAAAGCTGTCTTCATCACAGTTGAGATGAATTTTAAAGCCGTAGGTGGTTTTTACTTTACCTGTACTGTCTTTTTTACTGACATAGGCGGCTTCGTTATCTTGGGTATTGTCGGTGTGTTTGCCTTTCTTAGGTCGTTTGTTTTTAGCTTCAACGATACTGGCATCGATGATGCTGACACTGCCCGCTTTGATAAAAATGTTTTGTTGGGCTAGTTGCTCATTGATTTGGTTGAACAATGGTTCAATCAGTCTAAGCTCACCTAGGTGTTTGTGGTATCGCCAAATGGTGCTATGGTCGGGTACATCATCCGTTAATGATAGGCCAACAAAGCGACGAAATAGTAAGTCTCGTGCCAGTTGTTTTTCCATGGCTGGATCCGATAGGTTATAGAGTTTTTGTAAGAGTAATACTTTAAACATGATGACAGGGTGAAAGGCAGATTCCCCACGCTCACTGCTATGAACGTGGCGTAAGGTTTGCTCGATAGTTTGCCAGTCAATTAGGTTGTGTAGTTCATCTAATTCTTCGATGGCTTTGTGAGCGTTAATGAGACTGTCTGCTAGGGAGAGTTGCCCTGTTTGTTTCCATGCCATAGTCGTGTTTTTTGCTAGGTGATTGATTTTATTGTATTATACCAATTTAATGAACTTTTGTGTGTTTATTCGTGCAAAGGTTTC
>NZ_VPEG01000166.1:0-1248 GCF_013417275.1 Acinetobacter sp. YH16038
AATACTTGCTTTCAATATCTTCATCTGCTTCTAATATTTCAGAAAGTGGTCTATATACATTTAATTTTTCAGGAAAATCAAAGTTAACTTTATATAAGAAACCAACGATGTAAATACGTTCTCGCTTTTGTGGAACGCCACCATATTCCAATGAGTTTAATACTTTATAATGTAAGTTATAACCTAAATCTTCTAACTTATTTTTGATAGTTTCAAATGTATTTCCCTTATCATGAGTAGTTAGACGCTTTACATTCTCAAGCAGGAACGCTTTTGGTTTTTTTACTCTTAATATTTCTTCGATATTAAAAAATAATGTACCTCTTGTATCTGAGAAACCTAACCCTTTACCTGCAATACTAAAGGGTTGACATGGAAAACCAGCTAAGAGAATGTCATGATCTGGGATGTCTTTAGGCTCTATTAGATTAATATCACCAAAGGGTTCTTCACCAAAATTATCCTTATAGATTTTCTTTGCATATACATCCCATTCCGATGCAAAAACCGTTTCACAGCCATATTTTTCAAAACCTAGACGTATTCCACCTATACCAGCAAAAAGATCGATAGTTTTATAAGTAACAGAGGTCATAACAAGATTACAAAGGATGAAAATGAGTGGATTGTACCTAAAATGGATTCTGTATAATTTATTAATCGCCTAACATTACGACAATAGCTGTCGTTAATTATTAAAATAGATCTATTTGTCTATCATACCACCAACAAAAATGAACATTTTTTCTATTAACCTATTTTTAATATAGAATTGATAGCAGTCATATGTTTTCCTACTTTACACTTAACTAGGCTGGTGAAGTGTAAAGTGGGAATTACATATCAATATAAACAACACTATAATAAGTGCTATTTAACATAAAATCTCTTGTAGGAATTAAAAAAGCGTAAGAATATCCTACGCCTGATAGGCCTCAAAAAGATTTTATATTGATTAAGATACAAGTGCTTGACTCTTAATCAAATTAAAAATTTCTTCACTAAAAATTACCTCAACGTCATTACTACCATAAGCATTTTGAGGTTTTTTCACTACAGTAAACAAATCTTTAAGTATTTTAATCGTAAGAGTATTTTGAGAGGCAGTTGAAAGACGAAAAATGGATTCATCTAAAATAGTATTTAGTTTTTTAATCTCAATTTCATTGGTCTTCTTCTCTATAAAAGTAAGATAAGCACGGTAAAGGATTGCTATTGTATTTTTATATTTCATTAATCCATGCATAT
>NZ_VPEG01000167.1:0-1232 GCF_013417275.1 Acinetobacter sp. YH16038
TCTGGTTAGGTTGGGCTTCTTTCGACGGTGCAATCCAAGAAATCCCTAGTCCGTTGATTGGTGCTCTTATCAGGTACGCACTGTAATCTTTCGATACCGCAGCGTGATTCGGAGGCAGAGCCGGAATTTCGTTTTCCGGTACGTTTTATTACCACAATTTGCCTGTTTATCCTTTCGGAGACCGGGCTAAGTCCGAGTCAATCAAGTGGCACATGCGAGTTATTGTCTTTGAATGGTTTTAAGGAAGTCGTGACAAGCGAGCTTCCCGTTGCTAAGATTGGATTGTCTAGGTCTGATCTTAGCAACGAATGCACCGAATCAGATTAGCAGAGCCGAAGTGATGTCACAATCATTTCGGCTCTGTGCCTTTCGGAGTATCACAAAAAAATCCCGTCATATTTAAATCCGCAACGCTCGCCGCAAGATGAAAATTTATTTTTTATCGAGGAAGTGGAAGTGCATTTGATGTTGATTGGTACTCGGTCACTCCGTTTTATTATTTTCCCGTTTTTTCTTCGCGCGTTTGTACATCGTTTTTACCGTGAGCACGCTTAAATTATGTGGTGTCTGCTCATTTAAACAATCGGTTATTCGTTGCCATGACCGGTATTTTCTGGCTTCGGTGATTTCATCAAAGGCTTCATCAAACACTTTTTGCATACTTTTGAGTCCACCAAAGGTCAGTAAAAAAATAGTTTTATTGAGCGATTCTCTTACAGGTTTGATCCCCGATTGTCTGATAGCATCGGCGATATGTTTTTCGAGTCTCTCTAATTCTTTTTTTTCCATCCCGATCACCTAAAAAATAAAATTAATGTGATGATAAGTGCATTACTGAGTAGAACGGTTAGGAAAAAGGTTATCGTCCAGCGAGTCAGCTTTTGTTGTGTTTTTTGATGTCGTTTTTTTTCATCATCCAGTTCTTGCCTTAAATGTGAGTATCGTTCACTGAAATCATTCAGAAGTTTTTGACTGGCGTTAAGCGTGCTGAGTTGATGATTGACTTCTAAGTTCCATTTTCGGAGGTTGTGGCGCAGTTCTTGGTCAATACGGGTGACATCATCCTGTAAACGTTCTGTGAGCGTTTTTCTCGGTGAAAGATGGAGTGATTCAGCGAGGATTTCACGTGCTTTGTTGGTGATAGTTTTATTTTCTCGTTCAGCAATGATTTGAAGTTTATCTTTGAGATCATCTTCAATTCTAAAGCTCACCGTTGTTGTTTTTTTGCTCTC
>NZ_VPEG01000168.1:0-1173 GCF_013417275.1 Acinetobacter sp. YH16038
CAAAAAGAAAAAGACCAGGAACAACGTTCCCCTGAAGAATTAACCAAAATTGCATATAGCGTTATTTCGCAATATAACGACGCTATAGCCACAGAAGCGAAAAACATAGCGTCATCTATCCAAAAAACAGAAATCGAGCAAATAAACGCTGTTTTGGAGCAAATAGAGCTATCTAAAAGCGATATTAAACACCAAAAAGAAGAACTAGGAAAAAGACCCCTGTTTTTTGGCGGAAAATGGGATACAGCAAATGCTGAAATTCAGAAGCAGTTGAACCAGCTGGAAGAACAAGAACGAGAATTGAGGAATAACTCCCCTCGATTTGAGCCTGAACGCTATACAGATCGGGCAAAACTGACTGTAAACAAGGCTAATCCAAACCTAAAAGCTAAATATGACCGAGCAAGAAATTATCTTGAGCGAGAACAACAACGGAAGTTAGCCGAACAGGAAAAACGAAAACAAGAAGCCAAAGCCATACAAGAACAAGAAAAACAGGCATTTTTTGCACGTAAAGCCTTGCGTGAACAAGGTAAGCATGAAGAAGCCAACAAGATGCTTGAAGCCGAAAAGCGGAATAGACCACGTTCAAGATAGGTATATCTATGGTGCAAAATATATGATTTTGCACCATAGATATACCTATTCTTTTTGGTGTTTATTAAAATTATCTAAACAATACATGGTTTTACAGAGCGAGTGTCTACGAGCGAACTAGCAATATTCGACCCTCGACCCTCTGAAAAACCGCTTTTAAATGACTTGAACCCTAGAAAATCTATATTTTCATGTTGAAATCTGCACCTAGACCGAGCGAAGCGAGCATAAAGCCTTATGAGCGAAGCGAATTCATAGTTGCTTTTGCTTTTAGATTTCACAAACAGGATTAACCGAAAAATTGCCCCTCGAAGCGAGCTTGCGAGCTTCAATAAAGTACGAGCTTTAGCGAGTACATAGGGCAATTTTGACCCCTCCCCTCTTTTTTAATTTTTTTATTTTTTTTAATTTTTAGGGTGACTGAAATCCTTATATAGCAATGGTTTCAGACTTTATATAGCAACGTTTATCTTGCAATATAGCAACGTTTATCTTGCAATATAGCAACGTTTATCTTGCAATATAGCAACGTTTATCTTGCATATTACAACATTGTTATATAATGTTGCTATAACA
>NZ_VPEG01000169.1:0-1168 GCF_013417275.1 Acinetobacter sp. YH16038
ACCTTAAATTCAACAGATGGAGTTGGGTAATGCTGGGCATGCTTGAGTTTTCGGTTCATTTCCTGTGTATTCCACATTTCACTTTCAATGATCGGGTTCTGTGCTTTGACGATTGCCACGATATCGTTTTCGAGTTCTTTCCTATTCTTTGCTTTTTTGAATAAGTAATTGACGTAGTACATCACCTCAGGTGTTGAGTAGGGTTCATTGCTACAACTGTAAAAATATTCATGTTTCTGGTCGATTTTCTTCTGGCGTTCTTCTAGTTCTCGTTCTTGGTGATTGTGTTCTCGGATCTTTTGGATCTCTGCGAGGTATTCAGGGGTCGCATTTTGGTTGCCGACACCCAGTTTAGGTTCTGGAAGGTACAAGGTGCCGTGGATCTGATTGTATTTTTCATAGCTATCTGCTGACACTTGGTTTTTGATGGTGATGTCTTGTCCATCCAGTCTGTAAGTGACAGTCGGGCAGTATTGAGCAAGGGCATCGTTGAGGTGATTTTCCCATTGTTTGCGGATATAGATCAGAAAAGCAGAATAGTCTTCATGGCCTTCTTGGAGTTGGATTTTCTTCGCACCGCCTTTGGAGGGGTCTTTTGCGTTATAGCGTTTGAAATACTGTTCGGCTGTTCGTTCAATACCGTCATCGGCTTTCAATGAGAACATCAGGTGACAGTGGGGTTGATCTTCGCCACTGATGCGCGATTTTACGTTGTGTATGGCGTAGGAGTGGGGGTAGTTCAAGGTTGCTATATGTTTTTCTAAAAACGTCTCTATGAGCGTTTTACGCTGTTCTGGCGTGAACTCGTTTGGCAGGGCAATTTCATACTCCATGTATACTTTGGCATTGGCTCGTTCAAAACTGTCTGCTGCCTGCCAAAATTCAATCGGATCTTTCACCCAGGATGGCATGTTTCTGCCTGGTTCGATATGTTCTACGGTTTCGTTGCTGGTCTTGCGAATCCCTTCATATTGCATGAGTCGGCTGATGTAGAGGTAGTGGCCAGTCGCATAGCCTTTGTTTTTACTTTTGACGCTGAAATGGTAGCTGGCCATGTTCACCTCTGGTGGCTTGGGGACCGGTTTTTATGCAGTGAAACGAAATAAAAAGCGTCCGGATTTGGAATGCCTGAATGGCTGAAAAATCCGGTAAAAGGGGGTCAAGGGGG